>JAHIKF010000515.1 GCA_018897875.1 Pseudomonadota bacterium
GACCCCTCACTTCCCCCTTCCCCCGGCTTGGATGCCACCGGGGCGGAGGACGCCTTTCCGGCTGAAGAAGTCTATGTCATCCCCCGGGAGACCAAGCGGCCCGAGCCCCAGGAAGAAGTCCCGCCTGGCTGGGATAGCGTACCGCACGGCGGTCCTTCCACGGCAGCACCCCCGAAGCAGCGTGGCGGCAGCATCAAGGGCGAGGGCAGGGCGTTGTTTTAATATGCTACGCCTTTTGTGGCATTGCCACGTTCTTTGTGGCGTCACCATAGGGGAAAGGGGGCCTCCGGGTCCCCTACTTTTTAAGGAGACCAGATGACCAAGAAACCCCCATCGTATTCGTTCAGTAGGCTCGACCTATTTGGGCGATGTCCATTTGCATTCCAGAAAATTTACGTGGAGAAAATCCCTCGGGCTGCATCCGATGCCCTCATCACCGGGAGCACCGTACACGAGGTCGTAGCCAGCTACCTGGAGCACCTGATCCAGCACAGTCTTGTTACTGACTGGGCCTGGGCGGAGAAGCAAGGCTTCATAGACGTGCCGGCCGACGTGCCCGAAATCTGGTCGCGGTTCTACAACAACTTCATTCTACCCCCGGGCATGGAGGCCCCCGAGGTGGAAAAGAAGCTGGCTTTCACCCGCGCCTGGGAGCCCACGGAGTTCTTTGCCCCGGATGCTTATTTCCGCCTCGTGGTGGACCTTACCTACCGGCAAGGCGGCCTGGCCGTGATTACGGATTGGAAATCTAATAGAGTGGTCCCGGCTACGGTAGAGAAAGACCTTCAGCTTCGCATCTACGGCTGGGGGGTGCAGCAAGCCCTCTACCCGGACGCCCAAGAGATCCTGCTGCGACTCCATTTTCTGCGCTACAGCGCCGAGAGGGAAATCCTCTTGCTCCCGGAAGATCTGAGCACCGTGCCCCAGGAACTGGAGGCCAAGATCGCCGTCATCGAAGCCGAGAAGCATTTCGACCCCAAGCCCGGCTCCTTCTGCGGCTGGTGCGGGGTGACGGCCCATTGTCCCGTCATGGCCCAGGCCCTGGTCCCCGTGGAGGTCCTGGCCCCGGCCACCCGGGAACAGGCGGAGAAGGCGGCCACATTACTCCTGACCCTGCAAAACCTGGAGAAAGAGCTGGCCGCCCGCCTGAAGGAATGGGTCAGGGATCAGGGGGCGATACAGGTGGGGGATTTGATTTACGGACCCAGCATCGCCACCAGCTATGACCTGGACCCCCGGGCGGTGGTGCAATTTCTTCTGGAGGCCGGACTGGAACGGGAGACGGTCTGGCCCCTGCTGAACCTTACCAAAACCGGCCTGGAGCGCGGTCTCAAGAAGCTCCGGCGGCAGGACCTGCTGGGGCAGGTTCTGGCCAATGCCACCGCAAAAACCACCGAGCGCATCGACTTCCGCAAGGCCAAGGAGGAGTTGTGAAAATCATCGACATCACCATCCGGCAATTTCTGGGCCTGGAATCTCTGGACCTCCACCTCCAGGCCCCCATTAATGTGGTTATCGGGGAAAACGAGGCCGGCAAATCTTCTGTCCGGGACGCTATTCAATGGTGCCTCACCGGCCAGGCCCGGGGCCTCAAGACGCAACAAGAGCAGGCGGCCTTAATTCGGAACGGCGGCAAGGCGGCAGAGGTGAGCCTTACCTTTGCCGACGGCCGAACCGGGATCCGGCGCAAGACGCCCAAGTCACCCTCGACTTTCTCCGGCCCCGAAAACTTGGGTCCTGCTATCTGGCCCGGGATACTCTGCGACCCCTTTACCTTCCTGGATTGGCCCGAAGCGCAGAGGCGGGAGTTGCTCTTCCAGGTGATCCCGGGGCTGAATCCGGCGGCGGCAGAGATCGCCAAGAGACTGTTCGTCTTGTGCGACGAGGCAGATAGTGTGCCGTTTCGCAAGCTTACCCTGGACTTGGGAGAGATTGCCGCCACCAAGGGGTTCAAGACTGCTGAGACCGAAGCCATCACCAAACGCCGGGAAGCCAAACGGCTCCGGGACGAGTTGCAGGTGGAGGAACCGGCGGACCGGGCCACCATCGGAGAAACGGCATACATCCTCCCAGACATCAGCGAAGCGGAAGTCCAAGAGGGTCTGGTGAAGCTCCGGGCTGAACGGGACAAGCTCCTCACCAAACGGGGCAAGGTTGAAGGCGAGATTGAAAAACTTCCCGAACTCGAATCCGAACTGGCGGCCATGGAAGAAAATCTTCCTGAGCCTCCGGACCCCGAGGAAATTGAGAAACTGGAAAACGCCCTGAAGATCAACCGGCCGATCTTGGAAAAGCTTATCGCTGCGAACCAGGCCATGGAAACCGGCAAAGCTGACCAGGTGTGGCCGGCGATGTGCCCAGTCTTTTCTGGTGCCGGGCTGGAATGTCCCAAGGCCGGAACGGTCGCGGTCCCAGGCACTCCATCCCCTGATCCCGCCAAGGTCGAGACGTTGAAGACCGACCTGAAAGAGCAACAGGAAGAAGTGGCCACTCTGGAAACCGAACTCAAGGCCGCTAAGGACCGACAGGTAGATTTCGACCTGTTCCAGGCTGCTCACCAGGAGCTTTCTGCAAAGATTGAAAAGCTCAAGTCACAAAAGGCCAACTCCGAGGCTACGGCTGCCCTGGACAATTCGATAGCATCCCTGGATGCCCGGCTTGCCAGGGGCCAGGACCTCCTCTATGCAGTAAGCGACTTCTGGCGCCGCAAAGCCGAGGCCGAAAAAGCCCAGGAGAAAATCGGCCAAGTCGAGGCCGAGGTGATCCTTTACGACACCCTGGCCAAGGCCCTGGCTCCGGACGGCCTACCCTCCCGGCTGATTGCCGAGGCCCTGGGGCCGGTCAATGACCTGCTGGACGTCGCCTCAGTTCACCTGTTCCCCGGCCGGCCCCTGGCCCTGACTGAGGGCCTGGACATTGAGTTAAGCGGGTGCCCTTTTGCCACCCTGAGCAAATCGGCAAAATTCCGGGTAGGGGTGGCCTTTCAATATGTCCTGGCGAAACTGGCCGAAGCGCGGCTTCTGATTATAGATGAAGCCGACCTGCTTGACCCCTCGAACCGGACCGCGCTTATTGACTTCCTGCTGGAAATCCAGCCTGACTTTGA
>JAHIKF010000516.1 GCA_018897875.1 Pseudomonadota bacterium
TCCTTGCGCGGGTCCTTCTGGGTGCACAGCAGGATATGTTTTTCCTGCCCCATGGCAAATTCCAGGGCATGGATGGAGCGTTCCCGCCCGATAAACAGCGGCACCACCATGTGGGGGAAGATGACGATATCCCGCAGGGGCAGCATGGGCACCGTGAGCAGATTGCGCTTGTCCCCCTCAGCGGCGCCGCGGCTTTTGGGTAATCGGAAGATCATTGTTGCACCGCCATCCCGGGCTTATCCCAGGAAACTTCCTCCGCACTCCGATAGGTATAAATCGGCGCGGCGTGTTTGCTAATGAAGTCCTCGTTGATCAGGCATGCCTGCACGTCTTTGAGGGAGGGCAGTTCATACATCAGATCCAACATGGCCCGTTCGAGGATGGCTCTCAGCCCCCGGGCCCCGGACTTGCGCTTCAGGGCCTCTTTGGCCACCGCCTCCAGGGCGCCGTCGGTGAATTTCAGGGCGACCCGGTCCAGTTCCAGGAGTTTCTGATACTGCTTCACCAGGGCGTTCTTGGGCTCTTTGAGGATGCGCATCAGGGCATCTTCATCGAGCTCATCCAGGGTGGCGAGCACCGGCAGGCGCCCCACGAACTCAGGGATCAGCCCGAACTTCAACAGATCCTGGGGCTGCACCTGGACCAGGGTTTCCCCCAGGGGACGCTGGTTGCGGCTCTGGATGTCGGCCCCGAACCCCATGGATTTGCGGCCGATGCGGGCCCCGATGATGTCCTCCAGGCCGTTGAAGGCGCCGCCGCAGATGAACAGGATGTTGGTGGTGTCCACCTTGATGAACTCCTGCTGGGGGTGTTTGCGGCCGCCTTTGGGAGGCACCGACGCCATGGTGCCCTCGATGATCTTGAGCAGGGCTTGCTGCACCCCTTCACCGGAGACGTCCCGGGTGATGGAGGGGCTGTCGGTCTTGCGGGCGATCTTGTCCACTTCGTCGATGTAGACGATGCCCCGGGACGCTTTTTCCACATCGTAGTCCGCCGACTGGAGCAGGTTGAGAATGATGTTTTCCACATCCTCGCCCACGTAGCCGGCCTCCGTCAGGGTGGTGGCGTCGGCGATGGTAAAGGGCACATTCAAGATGCGGGCCAGGGTCTGGGCCAGCAGGGTCTTGCCGGAGCCGGTGGGACCCACCAGCAGGATGTTGCTCTTCTGGAGTTCCACCCCGTCCAGGTCAACCCCGGCATTGATGCGCTTATAGTGATTGTAGACCGCCACGGACAGGATCTTCTTGGCCCGTTCCTGGCCGATGACGTACTCGTCGATCTGTTTCTTGATGGTCGCCGGTTCAGGAATCGACAGCCGGGCGTGTTTGGCTTCGTCCTTTTCGTACTCTTCGGCGATGATGTCGTTGCACAGCTCGATGCATTCATCACAGATGTAGACGCCGGGGCCGGCGATGAGCTTCTTCACTTCGCCCTGGCTTTTGCCGCAAAAAGAACACAACAGGTCGGCACTCTTGTCGGTACCGCGTTTACTCATATACGTTTTCCTCCACAAACCCCGAAAAAGAAGCGGTTCGAGGGTTTGGCTGGTCTGCTTCGTTGCCGCCGTGCATTCCTTGCCTGATTACATCGGCACCGGGCGGCTTTTTCTTCAGATTTGATCAGGCGGTTACTCCTGATGCCGGGCGGGAAAGAGCATCCCCGGTTCCCGGTGGGTGATGACGTTGTCAACCAAGCCGTATTCCTTGGCCTGCTGGCCGGACATATAAAAATCCCGCTCGGTATCGTGATTGATGCGTTCAATGGATTGGCCGGTGTGTTTGGCCATAATCCCGTTTAATTCTTCCCGCATCCGCAAAATTTCCTGCGCCTGGATGCCCACGTCCGTGGCCTGGCCCTGGAAGCCGCCCAGGGGTTGGTGAATCAAGATCCGGGCGTGGGGCAGGGCAAACCGTTTACCCTTGGCGCCCGCGGCCAACAGCAGCGCCGCCATGGACGCCCCCTGGCCCATGCACAGGGTGGCCACCGGGCTCTTGATGTACTGCATGGTGTCGTATATAGCCATCCCGGAGGTCACCAGACCGCCGGGAGAGTTGATGTAAAAGTTGATTTCCTTGTCAGGATCCTCTGCCTCCAAAAACAGCAGTTGGGCGATCACCAGGTTGGCGACATCGTCATTGATGCCCGTCCCCAAAAAGATGATCCGGTCCCTCAGAAGCCGGGAATAAATGTCGTAAGCCCGCTCTCCCCGGCTGCTCTGCTCCACTACGATGGGAATTAACTGCATTCTACTCCTTTTCTCCTGCCGGCTCCGCGGCCTCGGCTGCGGCGGCAGTGATCTCGGCTTTATCCAGCAACAGTTTCATGGTCTTGTCGTCCAAAAGCGTCCGTCGGAGGGCCCCCAGCAGATCGTGTTCGGCATAAAACTTCTTGATCTCGACCACGTCCCGGCGGTTGTTGACGGCAATCCGGGCCAGGGCGGCATCCATTTCGGCTTCGTCCACCGCCAGGTTCTCCTGGTCGGCGATGCGGGACAATATCAGCCTGACCCGCACCCGGCGCTCGGCCATGGGTTTCATGACCTCCCGAATCCTGGCCGGGTCCATGCCGGCGGTGTCCATGCCGTGCTGCCGGAAGCGGTCCATCTGCTCCCGCAACATGTTCTCTTGTTCCTGGGTGACGAGAGAGGGCGGCACCTCAAATTGATGGCGGGCCAGCAACCGGTCCGACACCTGGTTTTCCAGCAAGGCCTGCCGCTCCTGTTCCTTTCCCTTAATAATATCCTCTCGCACTGCGGTGCGCAAGTCGGCCAGGGTTTGAAAGTTGCCCCCCAGGTTCTTGGAGAAGGTATCGTCCAGTTCGGCCACCACCTTCTCCTTGACTTCCTGGACGTTCACCGCGAAATCGACGACCTTGCCGGCAATGAGGGGATTGGCGAAATCATCGGGCAGGGCCACGGGGAAACGGGCTTCCGCTCCGGCCTTGAGGCCCAGGAGGTTGGTTTCGAACTCGGCGTTGAACTTGCCGCTCCCCACCTCCACATAAGTGCCTTCCGACTTGCCGCCTTCCACCGGCTGCCCGGCGAAATGGGCCTGGTGGTCCAGGATCACGAAGTCCCCCGCCTTAACGCCCCGGTCTTCCGCCAGGGGTTTCAGGATGGCGTTGGCCTGCCGGATCTCCTCCAGTCGGGCCTCCACCTCCGCGTCGGTAACCACCACTTCCGGCGCCGCCAGCGTCAGCCCCAGGTAGTCCTCGGCGGCAAACTCCGGCGCCACCTCGATCTCGACGCTGTAGCAGAAATCCTCCCCGGCCACCACCGGCGGCACCGGCTCCGGCCAGCTCAGATTGATGGCGTCCAGGCCCTTGTCCTTCAAAGCCTCTGCCAGGGACTGGCGCACCAGGGTTTCGGACACATCATGGTCGATGTCTTTGTGGTAATACATCTCGAGGATGGACCGCGGCACCTTGCCCGGCCGGAAGCCCTTGACTTTGGCCTTCTTCCCCAAGTCCCGGTAGGCCCGGTCCACTGCCTGGGTCACCTCGGTGGAGGGGACCTCAATCGTTAATTTCCGTTTGACTTCGCTGAGATTCTCGATCTCCACTTTCACGGCGCTCTCTGTCATCTTCTTAGCTCACAATCTTCATTTAATTTAAATTCTTTATAAGCGTTCAGGAGGGCATGCTCCCGATCTGACTCTTCTCCGTACCGGTGTGCGAGAGGGGGGACTCGAACCCCCACGGTTCAACCGCTGGACCCTAAACCCAGTGCGTCTGCCAAATTCCGCCACTCTCGCATCTTTGGCGATTCATCTATTCATCTAATAAATTTATTAATTTTCCCTGGTTAAGTCAACTGTCTCGTCCCCGGAATCGTCTCTTACCGTTGTTTCTTGGCGAGAATCGTGTTATTTACTAGCCCATTGTCCCATTAAATCGGCATAATCGTTTTCATTCCAGGGAAAAAGGTTATTATTTCCACAGGCTCTGGTAGAGAGAGCTTACCGCCCCGTTAAATCAACCAAATTTCTGGCGGCGCGCCGCGTGACCATGGTTTTTATTCTATATTTTTTCGGCAGGTTTCCCAAACCACCCGTATAATTGCCGCCGGCGATTCGCCTGGCGCGGTTTTTTTCCGGTTTCTCACCGAGGGAGGATGAAATGAGTATGGAAGTCCAGGAAAAGGACGAACTGAAACAACTGCGGGACCGTCTGGCCGTCAACCCCAAGCTGGTGTGGGACCAGGTGGATCAGGCCGAACGGGCCGCCATCTTCGCCTATGGCGAGCATTACAAGACTTTTTTGGACCGGGCCAAGACCGAACGGGAGGCGGTGGTGGAGATCGAACGCCAGGCCAAGGCCCTGGGCTTTGTGGACCTGACCGGCAAGGAGGCCGGCCCCCGGGGTTATTATAATTATCGCGGCAAGGTCATCGTCCTGGTGGTCCAGGGCCGCCGGCCCCTTACCGAGGGCCTGCGGATCGTGGCCTCCCACATCGACTCGCCCCGGCTGGACCTGAAACAGTACCCGCTCTATGAAGACACCGACCTGGCCTTTTTGAAGACCCATTACTACGGCGGCATCAAGAAATACCAGTGGCTGGCCCGGCCCCTGGCCATTCACGGGGTGGTCATCAAGGCCGACGGCAGCCGGGTGCAGCTCACCGTCGGCGAGGACCCCAGTGACCCGGTCTTTTCCGTGCTGGACCTCTTGCCCCACCTGGCCAAAAAGACCATGGACAAGAAGGTGTCCGAGGCCTTCGAAGGCGAAAAGCTCAATGTTTTGGTGGGCTCCCTGCCCCTGGGGGACCCCGAGACCAAGGAGCGCGTCAAGCTCCACCTGCTAAAATACCTGGAAGACCATTACGGCATCGGCGAGGAGGACCTGGTCAGCGCCGAACTCGAGGTGGTGCCGGCGGGGCCGGCCCGGGACCTGGGCTGGGACCGCAGCCTGGTGGGGGCCTACGGCCAGGATGACCGCTCCTGCGCCTACGCTTCCCTGGCCGCCCTCCTGGACGTGCAGGAGCCGGAGCATACCTGCCTGGCCCTGTTCTACGACAAGGAGGAAATCGGCAGCGAAGGCAACACCGGGGCCAAAAGCTTCCTCTTAAACGAGATCGTGGAGATCCTTCTGGAACGCCAGGGAGAAAGCCCCCAGGCCCGGCGCCGGGTGCTCATGGCCAGTAAGGCCCTGTCGGCCGACGTCACCGGGGCCCTGGACCCGGATTTCCCCGAGGTGCACGAGAAAAGGAACGCCGCCCGCCTGGGCTACGGCGTCTGCTTCCACAAATACGGCGGCAGCGGCGGCAAGTATTCCACCAGCGACGCCAACGCCGAATATGTGGCCTGGATCCGGAAGATTTTCCAGGAACACGGGGTCGTCTGGCAGGCGGGCCAGTTGGGCAAGGTGGACGAAGGCGGCGGCGGCACCATCGCCAAGTTCCTGGCGGTGTACGGCATGGAGATCATCGACTGCGGCACCCCCTTGCTTTCCATGCACTCACCCTTTGAGGTAGCCTCCAAGGCCGACCTCTACATGACCTTCAAGGCCTTCCGGGCCTTTTTCAAGGCGGGGTGAAGCCTGACGCCTGGTTAACTGAGCGTAGGGTGCGCACTGCGCACCATGAGCCGACCCGGTGGCGGGCACGGAGCCCCGCCCTGCTTCGCATAGTTCAAGGTTCAAAGTTAAGAGCAAGGGCAGGCATGAACTGTTCATAATTTACGGGTGGGCCAAGGCCCATGAATGACTGTCCTGAAAAGTTCTTTAAATTGGTGGCACAGGCTTTCCAGCCTGTGCCAAGGCCGCGGTTAGTCGTGCACAGCCTGGAAAGGCTGTGCCACCAGCCAAGACCAGCTTTTCATGCTTTACGGGTGGGCCAAGGCCCAGGAGCGACTCCTTGAAAACCTGAATTAAAAGGCCACCGGCCAACCTCCACCCGCAACTGAGACCCGGCCCCGGTCTTGCAACTTTGCCTAAAAATGGTACCCTTAAAGGACTTCGGCTGCAAACTGCATCAGGAACAACAACATGGGCAAATTCTTCTCTCGCGTTAAGAAAGATCCGGTGGACCCCGGGGTCTCATCTGCGGGGAATATGGCTAATTTTTACAGCCTGCTGATCTTTCTCATCGCTATTCCCTTCGTCCTCATCATCGCTTTGGTGTGGGTCACCGGTATCCTGGGCTTCAACGCCTATATCTTCGCCGGGTTCGCCGGTCTGCTGGCCTATATCGTCTGGCGCCTCTATCGCCGCTGGGGGATCATCAAGGCCAAGATGGCGGCTCAGACCGGCGACTTCCAGGACCTGATGCGAGAGGCCACCCAGAGCGGCAAGGACGTGGAAATCTCCCTGATGAACGGCATTTTCACCCTGCGCTATGCGGGCGCCCACAGCCTGACCCAGGCCAGCCTCCCCGCGGGGCGGCCCCAGCCCCTGGCCCTGGCCGGCCCTCTCACCCTTGAGTCCGAGGCCGCCGAAACCCGCGCCTGGCTGCCGCCGGAACGCCTCCGGGAGGAACTGGAGGAGTTCATCAAGCTCCGGGACGAAGGCGTCATCAGCCCCGAGGAGTTCGACCGCATCAAGGCCAGCCTGCTGCAGCGGATGTCCGCCTAACCACCTGCGCCTGCCCGCCACCCCAGGTCCCCTGGCCGATTATTTCCTCATTGTTTTCGCGTCCTAAAGGGCGACGTCCGCTCCGGCTCGTTTTTCCGAACTGTGGTACCTCCGATCACTCAATAACAATAATTGACAATTTATGTTATTAGCGGCATAATAGTTATGGGAGATAACGCCATGAACATTTCACTCACGCCACATCTGGAAGAATTGGTCAAAAGGAAAGTGGACAGCGGACTTTATGTTTCGGCGAGCGAAGTCATGCGCGAAGCCCTGCGCCTTCTTGAAGAACGCGACCGTCTCAACGCCATGCGCCTTGAAGAATTGAGGGCGGAAATTAAGAAAGGCTTGGACAGCGGGGAGGCGACACCCTTGGATATTGAATCCATCAAGGCCCGGGGCCGTAAACGGCTGGCGGCGGAACGGGAGAAAGTGAACCCCTGATGCCGCGGGTGGTTAAACTCCCGCTGGCTGAAACCGACCTTGATGATCTCTGGTGGTATATTGCACAGGACAATCCTGACGCCGCCGACCGGTTCCTTGATAAGATTGAGGAACGATGCCAGGCGCTGGCGCAATTTCCGCATATGGGCCTAAGCCGTGACGAGTTGCTGCCGTCCTTACGTAGTCTCCCCGTTGGCAAATATCTGATTTTCTACCTGCCGATTGAGGACGGGATTCAGGTCGTCAGGGTTCTGCCCGCCATGATGGATATCGACGCCTTCTTTTAAGGGCTAAAGTGTCTAAAAGCCATGCCGTGACTGGTTAATGTGGAAATCGTGGACTATCATTAGGAGGAGAATATGGCACGGCTTATCATCCATCCAGGGGAGCACCTGGCCGACGAGTTACAGGCGCTCGGCATGAGTGCCAACGAACTGGCCAAAGCATTGGGGGTGCCGACGAACCGGATTACCGAAATCATCCGCGGCAAGCGCGGCATCTCGGGTGATACGGCCTTGCGCCTCGGGCGGTGGTTTGGCACGGGGCCGGATATCTGGATGAACCTGCAAAAAAACTACGAGCTGCGGTTGGCGGCGCAGGCAATCGGCGAGGCCCTGGAAAAAATCCCCCAGCCTCACAGCCGCGCCAGGACGAGCAACGATGTGAATATGTAGCCTTTAATACCTCAAAGCTGAGGTTCGGCGGGTGGCGGGGTAGGGGACTGGCTTTCTCGTTCCCAAGCTGAGCTTGGGAACGCCCTGTTTATCCGCCAAGCTAAGCTTGGCAACCATTTTCGTTCCCAAGTACAACTTGGGAACGAGTTAAAATTCTTTACTATAGGCTTGAATTCTTCTTCTTGCATAATGATAGGGTCCTTATTCCACTCCCCAGACGGCGATTTTAGCCCGGTCGGCTGCGGTGATGCTCCGGGGAACTTTCGACATGGTCAATCGTCAGGATTGAACATGGCGTTCAGGTCTCGTGAACCATGCAGGACGCGGACGATCTCGACACCTGCCGGTATGGCCCGGTAAAAAATGACATACTTGCCAACCGGAAAGCTCCGTAAGCCTTCTTCCAGTTCGTCACGAGAACGGCCAAGGTTAGGGTGGCTGGCCAAGGCCTGAAATTTCTGGTCAATGAGGTCAACAAAGGCATCGGCCCGCGTTTCGTTATCCGCTGCGATATAATCCCATATCTCGGATAGGTCGCCTCGAACCCGCGGGCGCTTAATGATGCTGGGCATTTATGTCTCGTGACTGGCGTTGCCCCGGGCGTCTCTCCTCTTGCGGCCTTGGCGCTTAATTTCTTCGGGGTCCCATGGCGTAGGATCGCCGCTGTTAAGTCCGTCGCGAATATCTTGCCGCAACTGTTTAAACTTGACCGCGCGCCAACGGTCGTGTTCTTCCATGAGACGCAACGCCTCGCGGACAACTTCGCTGGCAGAATTATAGAGGCCGGATGCCACCTTCTTCCGGATCATATCCTCAAGCTGAGGGGTTAAACTGACGTTAATCGGCATGCCACCCTCCCTTGTTTGCTTTAGGGTGCATTTAATATAATGGGATTGTCAATGATTGTCAATGATTGATAAACGGTCTTCGCGGCACTACCGCGCCTCACGAGTCCAAAAAGGCAATGTCGACCATAACCCTGCTTCTCTTATATCCTGATGGGATAGTGGTGCAGTTTAGTCCCCGCCTCAGACCTCTGGGGTGGCCGCCTCGGGGCGGATTTCTTCGGTTCCCAGGGCGAAGATGGGGCCGGAGGTGAGCGCCCCTCCTTCCCAGAAATCCCGGCGATAGCGGTAGTAGAGGTGGAGGCGACCCAGCCCCCGGGTCAGGCGGCGCAGGGGGTCGTCCGCCAGGGTGTCCAGGCAGGATTGCAACAGGACCAGAAAGGCCCCGGGCAGGTAGAAGCCCTCTTTCCCCAGGCTCGCCTCAAAATCCAGGCGAAAGCCGCCGGCGGCGAACTCGTAGAACTCCGCCCGGTATGACTTGACCGCGGGCTGAGGGGCCTCGGCCGCCAGTTTCAAGTGGCCCAGGGGCAGGCGGGGCCGCTGGGGCGGGCCGTCGCCATCCAGCACCCGGGCGCAGACCTGGTCCAGGAAGCGGATCAGTTCCCGGGCCACCCGGCCTTCGTTTAATTCCGCCAGTTCATAGAGGACGCGGGCATAAACCAGGAGAATCAAGGGGACGGTGTCGGCCTCGGGGGAGTTGCTGCTCAGCCACAAGATCTGGGGGATAACCTGATTCTCGGGGAAGAAGTCGACGCGCACCGTGGCCTTGTGGAGACCCCGATCTTGGCGAAACCGATGCAGCAGTCGTTTAAACATGGGTTCGCTATCTTTTGGCCGATGGCCTGGCGGTTGGACCTGCACCCCGGGAGCCTGCCGTGCCTTAAGGCCGAATGCGAGCCGGCGCCGCCTGGGACCCGAATTGCCGCAAGCCTGAAGCTCCCGTAATAATTAGGTAAAAACTCAAAAACCTAGTTACCATACCGAATGACAGCAAGAAAGTCAATATTTTCCCCGGCTGCTGCTTCCGCCAGGGCCAGGAAGATTACGGTTTACATACCCTGCAAGATATTTTATAAATAATCGATAACCTAAAATCTAACCATAGAGGAGTAAACCTTGAGCTCTGGTCCCCCGGCGTTGCCTAAAGGAATACCCGACTGCCTGAAGAAAAGGCAACTGCTCAACGACAAGGTGTTGAGCCCCGAATTATGCCGGGAGTATGGCCGGAAGTTCCTGGAGTTGGGTTGGCGGGAAGATGCCCTGGAGTTCTTTAAGAAAGGGGGCATAGCGGACGAACTGGAAAAACTCAAGGATTACGCCCTGGAAACGGGAGATGCTTTTCTGCTGAGGCGCCTCGGTCATCAGGCCTCGGAAGACTGGCGGCACCTGGGCGAGCGGGCCCTGGTCCTGGGCAAGCTCCATTTTGCCCGGCGGGCCTTCGAGATCGCCGGCGAGGAAGATAAAACCGCCCTGGTTGCCGGCCTTATAGCCGGACAGGCAGCGCCCGAAGACAATTAATTATGGCTGTTCTGGATTACTATCGTATCTTGGGGGTGAAGCCTGACTGCACCCTGGAGGAAGTGCGCCGGCGCTACCGCGTGTTGGCGCGGCAGCACCACCCCGACCACAACCCGGATGATCCGGAAGCTGCCGACCGCTTCCGTCTGATCGCGGCCGCATTTGAGGCCATCCAGGCGGCCAGGGCCCAGGCCAGGGCTAAGGGCCGGTCCCGGAGAAACGCCGCCAATTACCGGCAACCCCGGTTTACCGGCAAAGAAGAGGTCTTTGAAGAATTTTTCGGCATCTGCCAGGATGGTTCACCCCTGTCGTGGTCGCCGGGGGCCGATTTCCGCTATGACCTGGAAATTCCCCTGGTGGCGGCCATCAAAGGCGTTGTGAGCGTTATCCAGGTGGACCAGCATCCGAACTGCCGGCCGTGCGGCGGCACCGGGTTGGCCGCGGGCACCGGCTACCGGGAGTGTCCGGAGTGCCAGGGCCGTGGCCGCCGCTTCGGAGGGCCGGGGCTGCTAAGATTTGGTCCGGTGTGCCAGGGCTGCCGGGGGCGGGGGAAGATCGTGGCGGTTCCCTGCCGGCACTGTGCCGGTGCAGGTTGGCGCTCCCAGGCAAAGGAATACCACCTGCGGATTCCTCCGGGCACCCAGGACGGCGCCCGTTTCCGCATTATGGGGGAGGGTGGGGCAGGTTTTCTGCATGGCCCCCGGGGCAACCTTTTGGTGGTTATCCATGTGGCCCCGCATGATTTTTTCACCCGGGTGGGCAACGACATCCACTGCAAGGTCGAGGTTTCTTTTGCCGAGGCCGCCCGGGGCTGCGCCATCCGCATCCCCACGCTGGATGGCTATCAGTGGGTCGATCTTCCCCAGGGCACCCAAGGCGGCTGGTCTTGCCGGTTTATCGGGGCGGGGGCGCCGGGGACTCCGACGCAATCGCCGGGTGATCAGGTGAACGAGGTCATCGTCACCACCCCGCAAAACCTCAGTTTCCAGCAGCGGTCGCTCCTGAGGGAGTTGGACCGCCTGGCGCCGGGGCAGTTGGACCGGGCCGGCCATGAATAGCTTCACCCATCTGGATGAGCACGGGCAGATGCACATGGTGGACGTCGGGGACAAGCCCGAGACCGTGCGCCGGGCCACGGCTGCCTGCCGGGTCGTGGTGGGTCCGAAGGTGTACCCGCTGCTCCTGGCCGGGCAACTCCCCAAAGGGGACGTTTGGGCCGCAGCGAGGCTGGCTGGCATCATGGCCGCCAAGAACACCTCTCAGCTCATCCCCCTGTGCCATCCCCTGCCCCTGAGCGGGGTTGAGGTGGAATTTATCCCGGAACCCGGGGAGTGGGCGGTGGACATCCGGGTGAAGGTAAGAACCTGCGCCCGCACCGGGGTGGAAATGGAGGCCCTGACGGCCGCGGCAGTGGCCGCTTTGACGATATACGACATGTGCAAGGCGGTGGACCGGGGGTTGAGGATTACCGGGTTGATGCTCATGGAAAAGAGCGGGGGCGCCAGCGGTGAATACCACCGGGACGCGGCAGCCCCAGAAAATATTTTGCGCAGGCCGGAGTTGAGTAATGGAACCTGAACGACTGGAAAAATTCCGCACCCTTTTGCAAGAGCGCCTGGAAGAAATCTTGGGAGAAGCCGACAAGACGCGCAGTGACATGACCGGCGTCACCGCTCCCTTCCCGGACCCCACCGACCGGGCCACCCTGGAGACGGAACGGAACTTCACCCTGCGGATCCGCGACCGGGAACGGAGATTGATCAGCAAGATCAGGGAAGCCCTGGACCGGATCGATGCCGGCACCTATGGTTACTGCGACCTCTGCGGCGGCGAGATCAGCGAAAAGCGCCTCAAAGCCCGGCCGGTGACCACCATGTGCATCGCTTGCAAATCCCGGGCGGAAGCCCTGGAACGGTCCCGGGGCCAGTAAGCGTTTGTCTGGCGAAAATCCTTCGGGGTCATCAGCCGGCCGGGAGAGGGGCGCGGCCCTCAACCGGAAAGAGAAACAGCCTCATCTACCCGCGGCGCCATGTCTTCCATGACTCACCCTCTTGATCTTAAAAACTACACCCTCCCTGAACTGGAGCAAATCGTGGCCGCCTGGGGCCAGCCGGCCTTCCGGGCCCGGCAGCTGGTCAAGTGGCTCTACAAAGGCGCCGGCGCCTTCGAGGACATGACCGACATCGCCCGGCCGTTCAGGGCCGAGCTGTCCACACGGGCCAGGATCAGCAGTCTTGAGGTTTCGCAGGTGCAGGTGGCGGCGGACGGCTGCCGGAAATTCCTCTTCGCCCTGGAAGACGGCAACCTCATCGAAGCGGTGCTTATCCCGGAAGAGGGCCACTATACCCTGTGCCTGTCTACCCAGGCAGGGTGCGCCCAGGGATGCCGGTTTTGTCTGACGGCCCGGGGCGGCCTGATCCGAAACCTGACGCCCAGCGAGATCGTCAACCAAGTCCTGGCGGTGCGCCGGGAACTGTCTGACGGGCTGCCGCTCACCAACCTGGTCTTTATGGGCATGGGGGAGCCGCTGGCCAATTTCCCCGCCCTGGTGCGGGCCCTCACCGCGATCACCGCCCCTTGGGGGATGAACTTCTCCTCCCGGCGGCTCACCGTCTCCACCGCCGGGTTGGCCCCGTTCATCCCGCGGCTGGGCCTTGAGGCCCGGGCCAACCTCACCGTGTCCCTCAATGCCCCGGATGACGAGACCCGGAGCCGGATCATGCCCATCAACCGGCGCTATCCGCTCCAAGAGTTGCTGGCCGCCTGCCGGGCCTTCCCCCTGCCGCATCACCGGCGCATCACCTTTGCCTACGTGCTCCTGCACGGCATCAATGACGCCTTGGACCATGCCCGGCAACTGGCCCGGCTGCTCCGGGGCTTTCGGGCCAAAATCAACCTGATTCCCTTCAACCGCCACCCACTCCTGCCCTATGAGCCGCCGCCGCCGGCGCGCACGCTGGAATTCCAGGATATTTTGCGGCAAGCCAATTATACGGTGTTTATCAGGGAGAGCCGGGGGCAGGAGATCAACGCCGCCTGCGGCCAACTGGCAGGCGAACAATCCGGGCCGCCAACCGGCTGATACCAGGTTGCTCTCAGAAAAGTATTGAGGTCCGGAGAATGGTTTCCCAAGGCACAAAAATCCGTAGGGCGCGTCTCACGCGCCATTTCTGGTGCGTAAGACGCACCCTACGAAGGGAAATTACCTTTTTGAGCCCGGATTGGTATGGAAATAGCTCGGTGGGGCGGGCCTCCGTGCCCGCCAGCGAGAGGCGGCCAGGGACGGCCGCCCCACCAACACCAGCCATTTTTCATCTTTGGTTGTGTCCGTGAGGAAATGATCGTTGGTATGAGCCGCGACTGCGCCCTTAAAGCATCAGTCGAGCGGGGGGCAGATTCCCCCGGCGTCGGACCAGGGCCGGAGCAGGCCGGGGTTTTCCGGGGGCCTGAATCAGAGGCGGTCTTGACGGCCGGGTTTTCTGCCCCCGGTCATTGGGTTCGACTCCAGGGCAGGCTGCCCGCGGGCATGCTCTCGGCTTCCGGGCGGTCAACCGCATGCCGGTAATCCCGTTTGCCGATGCCGACCAAGCGGTTACTTTTGAATACCAGGGGGGTGTAGCCGTTCCGGACGGTGTTGCTCTCGTCGAAGTCCATGCTATGGGTCAGGTAGAAAAAGACGGTATAGTGGCCGCCGCGGTAATCCCCTGATTCCGTGCTCCCGGGGGGTCCCATGATTCCCAGCACTTCGGTCTTGGTCATGCCAAGCTTCACGTCATTCAGGCGCATGTAGCTGGACCACATGCCTTTGTCGAAGCGCTGGTACATAATCTGCTCGCCGCAGCCCGCGGTCAATATCCCCAGTGCCAAAATCAGGTATGCCCAAGCCATGAGTTTTCCCCCGCCCCAATTCGCGCTAACCCCACTATAATCACCGGCGCCTTGAGCGTCAAGCAAAGGGATGCATCCGGGAAATAATTGGCGGTTTTTTTTCAGGAAATCACGCTCCGGGGTCGAATGCAAAAATGGTGAGGAGGCGGATTTCGGTCTATCCGGCCCGGCGGCAGGCGGCGGCAAATCAAATAGTGTTGCATCGCAGATATATCTTACAAAAATATTCTTACTTTTTCGGGAGGTTTTCGTAGGGCGGTAAGCCCTTCGCCCCTGCAACGATCTCTGGAATAGGGGCCGGAATTTGTTAAGATACTCCCGGGACATAACACTAGGCGGCCCAGGACCCGGCCGCGACGGTCGGCGGGAAGCCGAGGTTCAGCCGGAGCGAATTCCCGGCGCCCGGGTCGAGGTTATCCCGCCGCGGCTCGAAAAGAGAGAATCCCGTGGCCCCCAGACTAAGGCCGAAGTATAGACTTCTCTCACCCCGACACCCAAACTGTTGACCACGCTCTCGAGTCCAGAAGCCCCCGGCAGTTTCCTGCGGCCAAGGCTGCGGCTTCTCGGCCCAATTCCGGGGTTCAGGCGGTTTTATCCAGATGTTCCTGAAAAATTGGGGGCTTCTTAAGATACCGGCGGCGATATAATTTCTTTAACCGCTCACGAATGTCAACCCCTTCATCACCCATTTGGGCCAGGATATGCTCGGTCAGGGGAGTCAAGTCTTCGTGGCCCATGATGACGGTGCGCTTGTTTCGCTTCATGGCACTCCCGCAGATGTTTATTGAGCTATACTTCAATTTTCATGCCAGACGTTCAAGCACCGGCAATCTATGCGGAAGCGCCCCTGACCTGTTAGCCCCCAAGGAGTGAATTCAGGACGGCATTAGCCGGACAATCTACGGCCCCCAAATCAGCCGGAAGAAATTTGCCATAAAAAGGTGGAACTCCCGGCCCATGGCCGCCTCCTGGGCCAGGGCGTGAGCGGTCATGGCGGCGGGGTCGGCCCCTGACCCCGTCAGGGCCCATTCGCGGTCGTGCTTAAGCCAGGCGGCCACATCCCGGGCCGCGGCGTGGTTGTCGAACTGCAGCCCCACCACCCGGGGGTTGTCCTCCAAACCCAGGGCCTCCACCGGCGCCGCGGCCGATCTGGCCAGGAGGCTGACCCCGGCCGGCAGCGGCGGCAACACCCCCTGTCCGTGCCATTTGAACAGGTTGAGTTTAGACGGCAACCCCTGAAAAACCGGGTGCGCCATACCCGCGGGAGTCAACTCCCCGGTGATGAAGCCCACGGACTTTTGGGGCAGGGGGCCGACCCGGCACCCCAGCACATGGGCCAGCAACTGGTGTCCCAGGCAAAATCCCAGATAGGCCTTCCCCGCCGCCAGCCCTTCCCGGATCCGAGCCTTCAGGCCGATGAGGTAGGGGAACTCATCCTCTTCATCCACATTGGGAGACCCTCCCAAGACAATCATGCCGCCAAAGGGGTCCAAGGCGGGCACGGGCTCCTGCCAGGCCTCCACCACCTCGTAGGTTACCCCCCCCTCGGAAAGCGCCGCCAACAGGTGCTGTCCGGGGCCCTCCCAATCCAGGTGCTGCACCATCAACAGGCTCTTTGGCGCCACGCCTGATTACCTCCACAAGTGCATATTTGGATATCGTGGTGCTCACAGCAGCAGATTAACATGGGCCGAGGCAGGCTATCTACCCGGAAGTCCATCTAAGAGAACAAAATCTCGTAACATGGTCGGCTTCCGAGTAAAATTAATTGATTTTAAAAGGTTTTCGTGGTACCCGCCTTATCACTTCTTTTATTTTGTATCGAAACCGAAATATCCACGAAAGTTTCCTTGGCGCTTGATGGGCAGACTCACGGAGGAGGGAGCGAGGATCATGAATTTCGAGGCGATTAAAGCCGCGGTAATGAATCTTGATGCCGGTGAACAAAGTCCTGTTCATGACCCCCAACGTCTGGCGGATGAAGCCCTGGTCGGTGATCACCCTGCCCCAGCCCTGGAAGGGACTGATTTCGTTTGTTCTCACCATCGGCCTCGGTTATATCCTGGCCCTGATCTGTGTAAAAATTGCGCCCGCCTGGTTACCCATGGAAGACGTCATCCAGCATTTGCCGGCCGGGGACAAGGGCATCCCCCCGTTTTCTGTGGTACCACGCCGCGGAAATCGCCGGGTTCACCCTCATCCCGTTCCTGATTTGGCATCATTATTTTGATGACATGGCGCCACAGGCGGACAAGGATGCCTGGGGCGCTTTTTGGTTCCGCAGCGTGGGAGTGCTTATCCTGTGCGCCTTGAACTATATCTTTTTCTACTATGGTAATTTTGGTCACTGGGGCCTGGGCAATCACCATATGACCGGCGGGATCGGAGCCCGGGCAGTGGGCGGCGAGTCCCTCATCTGGAACTTCTGGTGGATCATTCCGCTGCTCTGGAACGAATGGTTTTTCCATAAATGGCCGTTCTATACGGCTGAACATTGATGGACAATACCGGGTGCGTTTTGTAGGGGCGGGTTTAAAACCCGCCCCTACTATTTATATCAATAGGTTACCTGGATGATTTGTTTCATTTCAAAAGGAACGTGATATAAGTAGCATCGCGGCTTACGGCCTGGCGGCACAGGGTAGCGTAGCTTCTGAGGAGAATCAGGCGGATGGCGGATTGGCTGGCAACCGGGGGACCCAGGCATTATCGCAGCCCCATGCTGGCCGAGTTGCCTGAGGTGGTGCACGGGTTTTTCACCCGGCAGGGAGGCGTAAGCCTCGGGGCCTATCACAGTCTCAATGTCAGCCTGGCGGTGGGGGACGGCCAAGAGGCGGTGGCCGAAAACCTGGGCCGGATGCGTCAGACCTTGGGGCTGGGGGCGCTGGCCGGCGCGGCGCAAGTGCATGGCGGCCGGGCCGCGGTGATTACCTCCCCGGACCAGGCCCGGCTTGCGGCCCTCCCGGAGGTGGACATCCTGGTCACCACCGTACCCGGTCTGGGCCTGCTTATCAAGCAGGCGGACTGCCAGGCGGTGATGTTCTTTGATCCGGTCAACCGGGTGGTGGCCAATGTCCACGCCGGCTGGCGGGGCCAGGGGATCGATATCCTGGGCGAGACGGTGCGACTGCTGCAGTCCAGATTCGGGACGCGGCCCGCCGACCTCTATGCCGCGATAGGCCCCAGCCTGGGCCCGTGCTGCGCCGAGTTCAGGAACTTTCGCCGGGAATTTCCCCCGGCCCTGTGGACCTACCAGGTGCGGCCCACCTACTTCGACCTCTGGCGGCTCAGCCGGGACCAGTTGACCGCGGCGGGTCTCCTGCCTTCGCACCTCGACCTGGCCGGCCTCTGCACCCGCTGCGGCGCCGACGATTTTTACTCCTATCGCCGGGATAAGGTTACCGGGCGCCAGGGGGCCATCATCGCGCTGAAGGCTTAAACTGGAAAAGGCCGACGCCGCGCGCCACAACCGCGGCCCCGGCCGAACCCTGGCTTCGGCTCTCCTGGCGCTTGCCCCGGCGCCACCCCTAAAGGCAGAAAAGGCAGACCGAGGTTTGCCTTTACGAGGACTTCTTGGAAATCTTATCTTTCAAATCATTGATGACGTTTTTGCTGGACTGGACAGCCTGATCCACTTGCTGAGGGTATTTATAGCCCACAAAGACGCCGACGGCAAAACCGAGAATGATTAAAAACATCTGAACCTTCCTTTCTTATCCGAGTTTAATCTGGTGCGCATGCACAGAAAAGTTTGAGCCTTACGGCTTTCCGGGCTCAAGTCAGGATCGCCAGAGCCTCCCGGGCTACCTGGCCCACAGTGGTTTCAAGCAGGCGCCCGCGGTCGTAAAGTTGGAGCGGGTGCTCGTCCCCGGTTAAGGCCTGGATGGGGCCGGACGCCGGCTGGTACCGGGCTTTGCCCAACCCCCAGGCGGCCAGGCCCCGGAGTTGGGGCTCGGCACTTGTGAGAAAAGGCACAATCTCAGGCAAAACTTCATGCAGAAGTTCCGCCTGCACTTCCGCCATGCGGCCCACTCCCCAGAGCATGGGCTCCTGGGAGAAGGGTTCCGCCAGGAAACCGACGAACATGGGAATGATTTCTTTCACCAGGGCGATCTGGTTTCTGCCGATTTCCCCCAGGGCCGCGGCCGCTCCCCAGCCGTTGCTCCCCGAATCCTCGTTGAGCAGGTAGAGGAGCCGGTTGATGAGTTTGCCAACCTGCTCCGGATGGGAGCCGGCCACCAGCCCCAGGCCTTCCAGGGCGCGCCAATACAGGAGGGCGCCCGGTTCGTAGAGAAATTGCATCAGGATGGCGGCCACCCCTGATTCCTGGCCGGCCAATTTCGTCAACGCGGGATAATCCCCCGCCTGGAGCAGAGGCACGATCTTCTCCCGCAATTGGCGTCGGCCTGGTCGCAAAACGGCGTTCTCTCCCTTGTGGCTGCGAGGGTTCAGGGGTATATAGCCTGGCCGCCGACTCCCCTAAAAGGGGATATCATCTTCCGGCGTACCGCCTGACGGCGGTCCGAACGGCGCCTCCGGCTCTGGGGCCCGATTGCCTGGACCCGGGCCTCCCAACATCTGCATATTTTCGGCGACGATGTCAGTGGTATAGTGCTTGACGCCGTCCTTTTCGTAGGACCCGTACTCAATCCGGCCCTCGATTATGACTTGTTTGCCTTTGGCGAGGTATTGGCCGCAGATCTCCGCCAGTTTGGCCCAGGCCACGATGCGGTGCCACTCGGTCTTTTCCTGCCTCTGGCCATCTTTCCCCGTGAACTTCCGGCTGGTGGCCAGGGAGAATTTGGCTACCGCAGTGCCGCTGGCGGTATAGCGCATCTCCGGATCGGCCCCCAGATTCCCCACCAGAATAACCTTGTTGAGCCCAGCCATTTTCCCTCCTGCCACCGGTGCGTGGGTTTCTCAATCCTCTATCACAGAAACGGCGGCCGGGCAAGGTCTTATACGTACGGAAAACTCAATGCCGGGCGGGCCGGGCCAAACCCAGAATTTCACGCTCAACCAATCTGCCGGGGTTGGCAAGCGGTTGCGGTGGAACTATACTGAACCAAAAGAACTTTTCCACGTTTATAGCGAATGCCAAAAGTATTTTCCGATAGCGGCATCATTCTAATCCCCCCTAACCCCCCTTTAAAAAAGGGGGGAACTATAAGGAATAGCTATTAAAGTCCCCCTTTGAAAAAGGGGGATTTAGGGGGATTTAAGAA
>JAHIKF010000517.1 GCA_018897875.1 Pseudomonadota bacterium
GATGCAAGGGGAGGCCAGAGTCTTTTCCGGCGAGCAGCTCTCGGAAGCCTGGGAATGGATCAGAGCGTAACTCTATTTTACCGGCTTAGTTAAAGGATAATCGAGCTTCTCCTTCAGCCAGAGTGGAGGGTGTACCTATGCCCGAAGAAGAACCAAAAACGACCACTGAGAAAGAAATCTTGGCAAAGCTTTCGACCCGGGAAGAGGGTCTGGTGGAAACTGAGGTGCAAGAGCGGCTATTGTTTTCCATCACCGTCGGCGCCTTACGAGCCGGATGAAAAACTCGAAGCCATACAAGGAGTTATTCGTGCCGACCCAGGTCTTTGGGGATGCTTCCGGTCAGGAGGTTTTTCGGGAAACCGGGGTTTTCACCTTATATGAATTGGCAAAGCAGTTGAAACAACTAAAATTGATTTAAACTCCTTAAGAAATGCCTTATTCTGATAACAAGGTCAAAACCTTAACCTTGGGAGGCTGGCTTGGATTACGGGGTGATATTCTCTTTCTGGCCAAAATTTAATGCCTTAGGAACCTATTGATGCCTGGCAGATTCCTCCGATTGATTAAGAGTCGTATGGACCCGGAGGGTTATGGGTGGTCGAGCCAATTCCGTTGGCCGCTGATGAGCATTGCGGTGGGGATCGTCTCGGGCTTGGGAGCCATTTTTTTTGAAGAAACGCTCCGGTGGTCGCTGCATGTCTTGCTCCACCTGCCCACGGGTTTCATAGAACCTTTGCGAGGCTCGGAGGCCTCCACCGTGACGGCATTGGCTTCGGCGCGTTCCTGGCTGTTTCTGGTGATTCCGGCTCTGGGGGGCTTGATCTCCGGGATCATGGTTTATTATATTGCTCCCGAGGCCGAAGGTCATGGGACCGATGCCATGATCGAGGCCTTCCATCGTCGGGGCGGCCATATTCGCAAGCGAGTGCCCCTGGTCAAAATTCTGGCGTCAGCGCTGACCATCGGTAGCGGCGGCTCGGCCGGCAAAGAGGGACCCATTGCCCAAATCGGCGCCGGTTTCGGGTCCTTCATGGCTACGGTCTTGAAACTCAAACCGCGCGACCGGCGCATCCTGGTGTTGGCAGGCGCAGCCGGCGGCATCGGCGCCATCTTCCATGCCCCCCTGGGCGCGGCGCTGTTCGCGCCCGAGGTCCTTTACCGGGAAACGGAATTCGAATTTGAAGCCATTCTCCCCTGCATCGTCTCTTCCATCGTGGCCTCGTCCGTCTTTGACCAATATTTCGGACGCACCGCCTTATTTTTCCCGGGACCGGTGGATTTCCAGCCGGTGGAACTTCTGCCCTATGCCATTTTTGCCGTACTTTGCGCCCTGGTGGGCTATGTCTATGTGAAGCTGTTTTACGATGTCGCCCGGGACGGGTTTTTTAAACGGGTTAAAATCCCCAGGGCCTTGAAACCCGCCTTGGGGGGGCTGATGCTGGGGGTTATCGCCTTCATGGTCCCCCAGGTGATGGACGGGGGTTATGGCTGGATCCAGGCGGCCCTGGAGGGCAAAATCTTTTGGGGCACCATGCTCCTGTTGGTCTTCATGAAGATTGTCGCCACCTCCTGCACCATCGGTTCCGGTGGCAGCGGCGGCGTCTTCGGCCCCTCGGTATTCATGGGGGCCATGTTGGGAGGGGCCTTCGGCTATCTGGGCCATCAAGTGGCGCCGGGATGGGTCATCCACCCCAATTCCTTTGTCCTGGTGGGCATCGGCGGCTTCTTTGCCGGGGTGGCCAAGGTCCCCGTGGCTTCCATCATCATGGCCTGTGAAATGTGCGCCAGCTACACCCTCTTAGTGCCCTTGATGCTGGTGTCCACCATCTCCTATATCTTGTTGGGCAAGGTCAGCCTGTATGAAAAGCAGGTGGTTACCCGGCTGGCTTCCCCGGCCCATACGACCGAGTTTACCCGGGGCCTGTTGGAAAAAATGTATGTTGAAGACGTGGTGCAACCGCACCCGGTTGTGATAGTTGGGGAGAAAATGCCTCTGGGCCAACTCGTCGAGGTTATGGCGCATTCCCAGCAAAATTACTTCCCGGTGGTTGGATTGGATGGCAGAATGACGGGAATCCTCTCCATTAACGACATCCGGGAAGTGATGTTCGAGGAGAGCGTTCACCAGCTGATTGTCGCCAAGGACGTGGCCACTCCGAACGTGGTCAGGGTATTTGGGGACGAGTCTCTACAAGAGGCCCTGGATAAGATGGTGCTGTTGAACGTGGACGAATTGCCGGTGGTGGAGGAAGAGGCCCCGGACGAGATCATCGCCATGATCTCCAAACGGGATATCATCGGTTACTACCATTCGCACACCGGCACCAAGGGGTCAAGGAGTTAATAATACCTGCTGAGGGGATGGTAACCTCGGAAGAACCAAATTATATCAACGAGCAATCAAAAGACTTTTTTTGTCATTCTGAGCGCAGCGAAGAATCTCTACTTTAAAGCTGCCGAGATTCTTCACTCCGCGGCGCTCCGTTCAGAATGACATAATTTTTCATAGTTTTTTGACTGCAACTTCTTATCAGATCCCCTCTCCTTCCCGGCGTGCATCAACTTCGGCAAGGCGCACGTATCAGGAAGATTGACTTATGGAAGACTCGAAAAAAATTCAGGCGATTTCTTCCCAGGCGGAAAATCCTCGTCAGTGGTTGGCGGCATATCTTCGCAACCGAGCCGACCTGGCATCTTATAGGTCCGACTTCGACTGCGATCCTGCCTGCACAAGACCAGGGTGTAAGAATCAAGACTTGCAGATCCCGGTGAGTATCATTGATCTTTTGGGAGCTGCCATGTACCGAGATACGTCAGTATCGGCAATTTACCCTGGCAACTATGCTTTGGGGCTGCTCTCAAATGAGCGGGAAGACTGGATCAGGACTGTTACCCTGAGATTGCAGAAACCCTGTCCTTTTCTGGAAAATGACCGATGTAGTATTTATCCGGTTCGGCCCTTGCCCTGCATCCTTTTTCCCGAATATCTCGTCAATGAGGGTAAATTCGAGGCCAATGCCAGGCAAGACCATTTCAAGGATTATCTCTGTTTCCAGCGCCTTATTCCTCTCTCCCCGGAGCGGGCCAAAGTAATGACCCGACTAAAAAAGATGTGGAAGCGGGAAAGTTTCATTTCCAGTTTCTATCTCTTCAATCACGGCCTCTGCCACATTGACTTCAGCAATCTCGTCAAGGAACTCTCCCATGAGGCCGGAAGCCCAAGAGAGGCGGGCTCAGCCGGGGAAATGGAGCCGCTGCGTATCATCCCCAACCAGGTGATGGAGCACTTCTTTCTGAAGCATATTGCCGGGTGCCAGCCTTTTGCCGGGGTGAGAGAGAAGATCGATTATCTCGATACCCGAGAGGGGCAAGTGGAGTTTCTGCAATTGTTGCAAGACGACCGGCTTATGAAGAAACTCAAGCAATGCGGGGACGACCGGGCCCTGGTGTTCCGATTCGTCAAAGGAAAACTGCAGGCTAAGCGTCGAAGTCTTAGCCCTCCGGAATATAAATTCTACTGATAAGAAGCAATAGTACTAGAGTAGATATGAATGCTGGGAGATTTACGATTAGGGGTAAATACTACCAACCATAGAGCTCGAAACCACATGCCCACCGGCTTACGGGTGTCTTGATCAAAGGACCGAGAAATGGTAGTTGACGATGAGGCGCAATTCGTCCACGGTCTCGTTGCCGCCTTGCCGCTGCCAGTTATGGGAGTAGCAGAGCCGGAGCCATAAGCCTTCCAGAGAGGTAAGCTTGGGCTTCCACTGCAGGTCAAGGTTGAATTCGTTCTCCTGGGGCACCGGCTGCCTGGTGGTGGGATTGGCCCAGTTCCAGCCGTGCACCCACAAGGCATAGAACGTCACCCCCTCCAGGCCCAGGTGCTTAAAATTATAGGTTCCCTGGATCATGAAGGCCTGTTCGCCGGCATGGTTGAAATCCGAGTACTGGACGCTGGTGTAACCCGGGTAGCTCCCCCAGCTTTCGAACAGGTTCGCCCCGCCGATGGCGTTGTTGGTATAGGCCAGGGTCAGCATGGCCCCCTGGTAGCTCAGGTTCCCCCGCAGGCCGACTTGCCGGGTGGAAAAGGGGCGTCCGTAAAGCAGATTGCTGCCCGTGTTCTCCTGGTCGGTGAACTGGGCCGCCAGTTGAAAGCCTAAGCCGCTTTTATGCGGCAGGGTGTATTTGCCTTCGGTGTAAAAGATATTGATGATGTCCTGACTGTAGTAATTGAGGGCAGCCACAGAAAACTCTTTCGTCTTGAAGATGGCGCCGCCCACTGCCACTCCCCGGTCTCGATTATTGACGCCGGCCGCTACGGACATGGGGACGAACTGGGTGGAATCCCGCCCCTTCATCCGGGTAAAATAGCCGCCGCCGCAGCGGAACTCCGGCGCGCCGTCCTTCCCGCCGATAGTAGCCATCGTAGTGTAGGCCTCGAAGGTGTTGGGCGCCATGCGGTTGTCGTGCTGATTGATGTAGGGGGTGTCGTAGGCCTTGCGGAAGAGGTCGATGACGACCTGATCGTTGAGTTTGATTTCGCCATAAACCTGGCCAAGCACATTGATATTTTTCTGGGGCGGTTTAAGGAGCAGGGTGCCGGGCCGGCCGGGAGGGGCGTAGAGATGGTCGGCAGTATAGCCCGCGGCGCCCACGGCGAAATGATCCCACAGATAGCCCGATTTAAACTCCAGGGCGCCCCCCAGGGCCCAGGCCTCGTTTTTGCTGTGGTCGTAATTTTTCCGTAAGAGGTAGTAGGTGCGGGGTTTGACCTCCAGGGTGGCATCCCGAATGACCGGCGGCAGGTCCTGAAGTTGTTCTTTCAGTTTCTCTTTCAGGGTATTGGTGGGCGGCGGCGTCTCCACGGGCTTTTTAAAGATTAAATCCGTGGGCACCTGGCTTTCCTCCACCGAGGTGGGAGGCGGGTGCTGTAAACGGAGGGCTTCCTGCCCCCACACCGGGGCGCCGCTCCCCAAGATGCCCACCGCCGACGCCATGACCATCATAGCCAGGCTGATAAATCTTTTCACCGGTAGCTCCTTTCCGTGGGCAACAAGGGAGAAAAATAGTGTTTGTCCCTATTTTCCCTCCTTGACAAATCCTCCTGTCGTGCATACATTTGGTGCATATGAATTACCAATGGGACCCGGCGAAGGCCAAAGCCAATGTCAAGAAACATGGCGTGGAGTTTGCCGACGCGGTGGGGGTCTTTGACGATCCCGACGCCATCACCATTGAAGACCCGGATTCTGAAGGAGAACAGCGGTTTCTGTCCATCGGGCTGGATGTCTTGGGTCGCATTATCGTGGTCGCCTAGACGTATCGGGGTGATGACGCCCGCTTGATTTCCGCCCGCAAGGCCACGAAGCCGGAGGTAAGAATTTATGAGAAAAGAATATGATTTCAGCCAAGGCAAGCGTGGTCCGGTCGCCCCGGCGCCGCCCGGCAAGGTTCGCATCACTATCCGCATCGACGCCGATATTCTGAACTGGTTTCGGGAGAAGGTGAACGAACGAGGCGGCGGCAACTATCAAACCATGATGAATGACGCCTTGCGGTCTTATATCCAGCATCAGGACAAGACGCTGGAAGAGACCATTCGTAAGGTGATCCGGGAGGAATTGCGGGCCCAGGGCTGAATTTTCCCGAAAAACCATACTCTGCCCTCCGTTCTCACGCCGGGTCCCCATCAATACTTGTAGAAATTCTGCTGCACCACCTTGGGGTCTTTGGTGTGCATCAGGGACAGCAGGGTGAGCACCCGGGCCTTGGAGGGGTTCAGTTCCTCCGCGGCCACAAAGCCCAGCTTGTCGTCGTCCACCTCGATATTGCGGCGCACCAGGCCGTGCCCCACGCGAGAACTGCGCACCACCACGACCCCCTTCCTCGCCGCCTCGGTTAAGGCGGCCAGGACCGCGTCCGTAGTGTTGCCGTCGC
>JAHIKF010000518.1 GCA_018897875.1 Pseudomonadota bacterium
CCGGCAGGCGCTCGTTAACCTGTTGGGCGATCCCGATAAGTGCCGCATCATGGGGCAAAAGAGCCTTGAAATAATTGCGACCTGGGGTCTGGAAGAGGATGTCGCCGGTCTTAACCAGGCCTTGGCCTATGTCACCCAGAAGCAACCAGTCTGATGAGGCTTTATTGTTAGCTCAGCCCGTATGAAAGATAAATTAACTATTCTTTTCCTCGGCGCCAATGGAGGGAACACCTTAAAAAGAGGCAAGGCCCTGAGACGCCTGGGCCACGACGTCACGCTGCTAGATCCCTCCAGTTTATTTCCTTTTAGAAATTTTGTCGGAAGATTAATATATTACACTGGGGCATCGTTAATAGAGAGTTATTTGAAAAAAAAGATTACTCCTATTATTGATAAATGTAGCTTTGACGTAACTTTTGTGGACAATGGAGAATTTATTGGACGCAATGTGTTGAGTGTATTGAGAAAAGTATCAAATATTCTTATAAATTATAATAACGATGATCCATTCGGCATCCGTGACAAAAAAAAGTGGCGGTTATATCTGGAAGCCGTCCCCCATTATGATTTGCTGGCAGTGGTGCGGCCGGTAAATGTAGCTGAGGCGTACGCCTTGGGGGCCCGGAAAGTTCTACAGGTATTCATGGCGGTGGATGAATTGGATGGCCCCCGGGCCATAACCCCCCAGGACCGGTTACGATTTCCCCATGAAGTTCTGTTCATCGGGACCTGGATGCCGGAAAGAGGACCATTTCTTAAGGAGTTGATGCAAGCCGGGGTGCCTCTGGCAATTTACGGCAATGCCTGGCATAAGGCGCCGGAATGGCCGGCGTTGCAACCGGCGTGGCAGGGCCCGGCCATCTATGGGGATGATTATCTCAAGGCCATTCAACTGGCCAAGATTTCCCTGGGTCTGCTTTCCAAGGGGAACCGGGATTTGCACACCACCAGGACTTTTGAAATCCCTTATTGCGGGGGGTTGTTGTGTGCCGAACGGACCTCGGAACACGTACAATTATATCGGGAAGATGTTGAGGCGGTTTACTGGAGTGATGTGAATGAATGCATTGAAAAATGCCAAAAACTTCTTATAGATGAAAAAATGCGGGCCGACATTGCCGAAAAAGGCCGAATACGGTGTCTCCGTAACGGCATTTTCAACGAAAGCAACCTGACAAAAATGTTGGAAGCCGCCTATGCCTCATGAAGGATAACCTATTGAAGATACTCTTGATATAGAGCTATGCCGGGGTTCATCTGTGAAAATCACTATAAGCGTTTTGGGACGCTTTCATCTATTTAATCTTGCCAAACAACTCCAGGATCATAACTTTCTTGCCAGGCTGATCACCAGTTATCCTAAATTTGAGGTGGTCAAATATGGCATTAATCCTGAAAATATCACCTCGCTCTTGAGTCATGAGATTCATAACCGCGGCTGGCGGCAACTCAGCCGGATCACTGAATCATTCTTTAATCCGCAGTATATGATCTTCGAATTATATGATCGCCATGCTTCACGGCATCTCATGGCTTCCAGTGATATTTTTGTGGGGCTGAGCAGTGGCTGCCTCTATTCTCTGCGGCGCGCCCGCCGGATGGGGGCAAAGACGGTTTTGGAGCGGGGCTCGAGCCACATGCTTTACCAGAGAAAGATACTAGAAGAAGAATATCGCAAGTTTGGCCTGGAAAAAGAAGTGGTGCATCCCAAGGTGGTAGAGCGGGAATTGATGGAATACCAGGAGGCGGATTATATTTCGATCCCGTCGCACTTTGTCAAAGAAACCTTTATCCAGCAAGGAATTCCCGCCGCCAAACTCATCCAGACGCCTTATGGGGTGGATTTGTCCAATTTTCATCCGGTTCCCAAACAAGATAAGATCTTTAGAATCATTCATTGCGGCGGGCTTAGTATCAGAAAAGGGATTCCCTATCTCTTGCAAGCCTTCTCCGAGCTCAGGTTGAAAGACGCCGAATTATGGCTCATCGGCAGTATAACAGATGAAATCAAGCCCTTTCTCCGGCAGTTTTCTTCCCCGGCTATAGTCCATAAAGGTCCGTTTCCCGAACCGGATCTCTATAGATACTACTCCCAGGGTTCGGTCTTCTGTCTGGCTTCCATCGAAGAAGGGTTTGGCATGGTCACGGTCCAGGCCATGGCCTGCGGCTTGCCGGTGATCTGTACGACCAATGCCGGGGCCGCCGATATCATCAGGGAGGGCCGGGACGGCTTCATCCTGCCCATCCGGGATGTGGATGCCATCAAAGAGAAAATCCTTTATTTTTATGAGAATCCCGAGGCTGGCAGGAATATGGGGGAGTCGGCTCGCCTAAGGGTGCAAACTGGTTTTTCCTGGTCCGATTACGGCCATAAAATGATCGCGGCGTACCAGAACGTATTAAGCTCTTAGGGCTGGAAACCATTCAGTTCAGCTAGTCAATACTGGCGGAGCTAACCCGGCGATAGCCCGGTAAGATTGCAAGGTCTATGGTTTAATTTAGCACCAATCCATCGGTCAGTCATCATGAAGGAGAGAGCAGCGGTCTGGTGAAAAACATATGCCAGGTGTTGTCTAGTGCCTTGGTTTTGCGGGTGACATTCTTTTTGGGGGAGGAGTAATTCTATGATTTGGTTGGGTGGAAAAAATCGGCGTTCGTCCCGGACGTTGGAAAAAATTATCTTTGGCCCGATAAACTCTTTTCTGTCTTTATTGGTGGAAAAAACCCGAATTTCAAAAAGAATTTTCGATTTTTTCGGGCGAGTCCTCCCCATTCCCGAAGCAATAGTCAGAGGGGTTCCCATAAAAATTATCCTCCCGTTAAATCAGGTTGGGGTCTATAACACTTTTAAAGATTGGGAGAAGAGAGAGCCGGAAGTCCTGGATTGGATCGACGGCTTTGAAAAGGGTTGTATTTTTTTTGATGTCGGAGCATCATTTGGCACAGAAACATTATATGCAGCCCTGAAGAACGAAGGACCTAAAAAAATTGTCTCATTTGATTTGGATTTAGAATCTTCGTTCAATCTGGCCTACAATATTAGTTTAAATAATATATCGAATGTGGAGAATTATTTCTTAGCATTATCCGATGGATTAAATTTAAAGTCATATATGTGTGTTACCCAGTATTATTATATTGAAGGAAGAAAGAAACACGATAATGTGACTTATAAAACTATATCAATATCAATGGATAAATTTATTAATATGACTCATATATTTCCAGATTATATAAAAATAGATGTGGATGGAGCCGAAATAAGTATAATTTCAGGTATGACAGAGACGGTTCAGAATAAAAAATTGCGGTCTGTGGTTATTGAAGTGAGCGATAAGTCAGAGCGGGCCATTTCAGACTTCTTTCGCAAAGCTGGTTTTAGGATTGAATTCGAGCGCGCTTTAACCACAGAGGGAACAAAATATAAAAATATCATATTTACCAGAAAATAAATCTCAGGAACTACCTAACAGGTTAGCATGTTAAATAGGCTATTCAAAGGTATCGGAGCCAATTTTTTGGGACAGGCGATAAATATAGCCTCGAAAATTGTGCTGGTGCCGCTGTTTTTGCTGGCCTGGGGCGCGGATATTTATGGGGAATGGCTGCTCCTTTCTTCCATGGTGGCTTATCTCTCATTAACGGAAATGGGGTCTCATCTCTATATCGTCAACCGCATGACCCAGGCCTACGCGTATCGGGATCATGACCAATTCCGCAAGATATTGCACACCGGCCTGGCATTATTTCTCATCATTCCCGTTGCCGTGTTCATTATCTTCGTGACCGTAATTATCTTTTTCAACCCGGCCACATTGCTCCACATCAATCAGACCAGCCACGGTACGGTGGTGCTGGTCCTGGCCATTCTGGCTTTCCAGATCGTCGTCTCGCTGCCGCAAAGCATTTTATTAAGGGTTTACTTTGCCGTGGAACTGCTGCCCCGTGGGGTTATGCTGATCAATTGCATGCAGCTGATGAATCTCATCTTCCTGGCCGGCGGGTTATGGGGGCGCTGGGGCATGGTGCCCATCGCCATTCTCCAGCTCATTCCCTATGGGCTCCTCGCCGGCGTGGCCCTCTTGGATCTCAACCGGAAATTCCCGCAATTCAAGATCTTATCCCTGCGGGAAGCTGATTTCTCTTTTGGCCTGAGTTTCGTTAAACCCAGTCTCCATTTTTTCCTCGTTCAGCTGGGCCAGGCTTTTTCTCTGCAAGGGACCGTGCTGGTGGTGGGGATGGTAACGGGGCCGATCCAGGTAGTGCTCTTTTCCACCATGCGGACCATTGTCAATTTGATCCGATCATTTCTCGATCAACTCTCGCATGCGGCTTGGCCGGAGATGACACGCTTGGACGCCCAACAGGATATTGATAAATTTCTGGTGCTGTTCCGGGTCATCTTGCGATCGGCCCTGATGGCTTCCGTCGTCTTTATAACGATTTTTCATTTTTTCGGCGGCTTCATCTATCACTTCTGGTTGAGAAAGACGGTGCCCTTCCAGCAGCCGGTGATGGATCTGTTCCTGATCTACATGGCGCAATTCATCTTCTGGTTAACCTGCAGCCATCCCTTGCTGGCGACCAACCGGCATCACACTCTTTCCAAGTTGCTGTTCGCCGCCTCGATCCTCACCATTGCTCTGGCCTATCTGGGCGGACGGTACCTCGGGTTGCCGGGGATTGTGCTGGGCATGATTATCGGGGACCTGGTTTTGCCTTTCTGGGCGGTCCCGTATCTGCTGAGGGGTTATCATGCTTGTTTCTCCTTCAAGTTTTTTGCCACCGAGATGGTGCCGTATATAGGAAGTCTGGTTATTCTGTCGACCATTCCCTGGCTCGCCCCGATAGTCTTTGTCTTGCTCCTGGGATGGTGGCTGAAGGCGGTTCCCGGCCAAATCCTGAGGCTGGATTACTGGCGGCAACTCAAATAGTATGGCAATTAATCCGGGCAAGGCGCTCCAACGCGTCTCATGGAGGGTTCGTTATGGGAATTGCTGAGCGGCCGGAGCAGTTATGAAGATTCTGCATGTGATTGCCAACCTGGCGCCCCGTTATGGCGGTCCTCCCAAGGCCTGCTGGGAAATGGCCCGGGCCGTGGCTCAGTTGGGGCATGAGGTGAGTATCTACACCACCAACCAGGACGGGCCCGGTGAACTGGCGGTGCCTTTGGGTCAACCGGTGTGGCAGGAAGGCGTGGAAATCCGGTACTTTCCCATTCAAGCGCCGCGCTTCTGGGGCACGTCTCTGCCCCTGGCTCTCGGTCTGCGCCACAAGATCCCGGCCTCCGACCTGGTGCATATCCACTCCCTTTATTTTTTCCACAGTCTGGTGGCGGGCCACTACTGCCGTCAAAACGCCATTCCCTATCTGGTGCGCCCCCACGGGACCCTGGACCCCTTTATCTACCGGCGGCACCGCTGGCGCAAGCGCCTCGTGGAACACTTGTTTGAGCACCGGAATATCCGCCGGGCCGCAGCGCTGCATTTCACCACGGCAGAAGAACAGGCGCTGGCGGCGCCCTATACGTTTGACACCCCCAGCGTGGTGGTGCCCCTGGGAATAGGCGCGGATGAATTTGCGGTGATGCCGGAGCCGGGCAGTTTCAGACGCCGGCACCCGGAAATCGGCGACAAACGCATTATCCTGTTTTTCGGCCGGGTTAATTTCAAGAAAGGCCTGGATATTCTGGCCAAGGCCTTCGGCGCCGTGGCCCGCCGGCGCCAGGACGTCCACCTGGTGATTGCCGGGCCCGACAATGAGGGCTGGGGCGCCCGGGTCCGCACCTGGCTGGGTGAAGAAGGCGTGCTGGGCCGCACCACCTTCACCGGGATGCTGTTGGGGCCGGATAAATTGGCTGTATTGCGGGATGCCAGCATGTTTGTGCTGCCGTCCTATACGGAGAATTTTGGCCTGGCGGTGATCGAAGCCATGGCCGCAGGCCTGCCGATAATTATCTCCGATAAAGTCAATATCTGGCGGGAAGTGGAATCGGCCGGGGCCGGGAAAGTGGTTCCGTGTGAGGCCGGGAAATTCACCGAAGCTATCCTGGATTTATTGGATAAACCCGAAATGGCCCGGCAGATGGGACAAAAGGGGCAAGCGCTCGTCAGGGATGAATTTCATTGGCCGGATATCGCTGTGAGACTGCAAGATACTTATGCTATACTTATTGATCGGCATCGCCTGAGCATGAAGATAAAACGTTAGAGCAACTTGTTTAGTGAAGTAATAACTGTTTTATGTTGCCGGTCCGACGAGCAAACTGTCCGGGTATATGATCGACAACATTCACTTGAGCCTGAGTGAATGGATGGTGCGGCATAATCGCTCGTCCGACTTAGAAGTTATTCAGACGCTCGGGAGCCGGATTGAAAAGTGTATCCAGTAACGTCTCAATAAAACCCCGGTGGAAAAGAAAAGACCGCTGCGGAATAGGTAGAATCCGTTGCCTCTGTTGATCAGGCTTGGCTTTTTATGTGGTAAAGAAGGCTTGATATTCTGTGCGTTACAGAGGTTATGGTTCCGTTTTCTTATAGATGCCAAGGTTATATGAGAAACACCTCGCAGGGGATAAATGAATTTCTCTAGAAGCCCTTCGCCAGCGCCTCCCCTGGTGGATCACGCCAGTTTCTGCCCGATGTGCGGCGGGGCCTGCCGGCCGGTCATGGAAGGGTTATTCGACGAGCGTTTCGGGGCGCCCGGCGCCTTTGCCATTGTGGAGTGCTCCCACTGCGGCCTGGAGCAGACCTGGCCCCGGCCCGCGGCAAGTGAACTCAAAGAGTTATATGAAAGGTTCTATAACGCCGGGATAAGACCGGACAGCGCTTACCGGGGCCTCAGGGAGCGCTTCTTCACTTCCGGCCTGTATCGCCTCTGGCTGCTATGGGACGGGGATATGGGTTTCCATGGACGCCGGAGGGCCGGGAGGCTGCTGGACGTGGGGTGCAATGAGGGGCGGGGCTTGAGCCTGTACGCCGACAACGGTTTTCAGGTGGAAGGCCTGGAGCTGAACGAGTCGGCCGCGGCCCTGGCCCGCCAGCGGGGTTTTCGGGTGCACACGGCGCCGCTGGAGCAGTTCAGACCCCGGGAGCCTTTCGACGTGGTGGTCCTGGCCAACGTCCTGGAGCACGCCTGGGACCCGGTGCAGATGCTGGCCGAGGTGCGGCGCCTGCTGCGGCCGCAGGGCGAGGTCTGGATTTCCTGCCCCAACGCCGCCAGTTTCTGGCGCCGGGTGTTCGGGCGCGCCTGGATCAACTGGCATGTGCCCTTCCACCTCTGGCACTTTTCCCCGGCAACCCTGCAAATGGTCCTCAAGCGGGCCGGCTATGAAATCACGGCTCTCGACACCTTCACCCCGTCTCTCTGGATGGCTCAATCTCTCTGTGTCAGCCTGGCCGCCCGGGAAGGCCGGACCAACCGCGTGATGCGGTCGGCGCCGATGGCAGCCGGGTTGACCCTGACGGCCCGAGCCCTGGTGTTGCCCTGGTTCAGACATCTCAATCTTAGCCTGACCGGGGACTGCCTGATCGTCACGGCCCGGGGACAGGAAGGATGAATAAGTGGCGCTGCGTATCCTGATTCACGGCATCAATTATGCTCCGGAGTTTGTCGGGATCGGGCGTTACACCGGGGAGTTGGGGGCCTGGCTGAGGTCCAGGGGGCACGCGGTCACCGTCCTCGCCGCCCCCCCTTATTATCCGGCGTGGCGGGTGCCGGCCGCATACCGCCGGCCGGCCTGGCGGCGGGAATGGCTGGATGGGGTGGAGGTGCTGCGGGCCCCCCTCTATACCCCCGCCCGGGTGACCGGCA
>JAHIKF010000519.1 GCA_018897875.1 Pseudomonadota bacterium
CGGGGTAATGGGCCGGGGACGGGCATGGATAAAAACCTCTTTGAGGCGTTTAAGGTAAGGAAATTGTGCCTCCAGGTCCGGATCGTTATAAAGGCTGCTTATGGGCGGTAGCATCCCCAGTACCTGAGCCCGCTGTTTCAGATTTTTGCGGGTCAGAAGAAATTGCACCAGCTTCCAGGCTGCGTCATGGTGCCGGGAAAAGGCGTTGATTCCCAGGCAGCCGCCGCCAAAACAGGAGGTGGGTTTGCCGTCCGGGCCATGCACCAAAGACCAGACCCCGATCTTCCCCTGCACCCGGGAATCGGCCTGGTTGAGCAAGGGGTAAGCATAAGGCCAGTTGCGCATCAACACGGCATAACCCTGTTCAAAGGCGTGGCGACAGTCTTCTTCCTGGAAGGTGGCTACGGCCAGGGGTGAGACTTCGTCGCGGTAAATCAGGTTGACCAGGGTTTTGAGGGCTTCCCGGTTCCGGGGTTGGTCCAGGGTCAGACGTCCGGCCTCGTCAAAGATGCCGCCGCCGTTGCTCCACATGAACTCCAGGACCACACAGACCAGCCCTTCGTAGGTCTGACCCTGAAACAAAAAGCCGTAGGGCAGGCCAAACTGCTTTTTTAGGCCCCCCACTTGCAACAGGTCGGCAAAAGTCTCAGGTGGAGCCACCCCCGCAGCGGCGTACAGATCTTTCCGGTAATACAACAGACCGGCATCGACAAACCAGGGCAGGGCAAAGAGCTTTCCCTGATAGCGGCTGCAGGCCAGCCCCGCGGGGAGGAAGTCATCCAGGCAGAGTCCTGCGGCAGCCGTAGGGGCATCCAGGGGTAAAAGCCAGCCCGCGGCGGCGAACTCCGGCACCCAGATGACATCCAGATTGAGGACGTCGATGTCGGCAGAGTGGGACGAGAGCCAGGTAACATAAAGGGTGTGACGGTCGTTGGCGGAAGAGGGAGTGGCCTGATAGGCGACTCGGATGTTGGGGTGGAGCCGGTGAAATTCCTGGAGCTGCTCCCTGGCGAAGGCCTCTTCCGGGCCTGAGCCCCCGGCCATTACCAGGGAAATGCCTCCTTCCGGGGGCGCCGCCCAGCAGCCCGGCAAGAACAAGGCCAGCCACCAGAAGCAGAGTATGGTTCGCGCTAGAAACGGCCACATGAGTTCAGCGATTTTACTCCTTTGCCCAAGACTCAGCTCACCTGATCCTATCTGAGCCTACCGGAAATCTTTAAAATAGTATCAGCGCCCTGCCACTTTGAGAATATATCCCAGAGACCTCGATAATTACAGGGACGATTTCATGACAACCAGGGATATCGGGATGATAGTCTAAAAATAACCGACAGGAACAGGCACGATCCGCCGAAAGATCCAGGCGCCGGCTCATGCTTGCCGGATTGACCCCAAGTCCGGGATGGGGGGAGGGCCATTGACTTTCTTCCCCCGTTGGGTTTTAAAATTAATCAATCTCCTCAAATAATGGGTAATCGAACCAAGCCGGGCCTTATCCCTTATACTCATCAGCATCAGAAAAATTAGCGCTCGTTTAACCCTTCTCTTAAAGGCCTGCTCTAACATTTCGAGGCCTTTCTGGTCAACCGAAGTGAATGAATTCATAATCGCCTGAATGTTTAAGGGAGATAATTTTATGGCTCCCCTCCGTGGACTCATTTCGAACCGCTTTGACGAAGAAACTGGACAATGGTAGGGGGAACTTATGCCAGGTGGAGGGCGAATTCTCCCAAACTCAGGCCTTGATCTATATCCAAGGTATTGCCTTGGCCCCTGAGAGTCCGCTGGCAGATTCGCAAATGTCTTGATAACTCCTGAGACCTAAGTTGGTTGGGTGAAGGTCTCTTGACGCAAGAATGGGTCGACAATCAGGGAAAGTTTTATTATATATATAGCTGATGATTTTGTGTCTAGACATCATTTTTCTCTTGCCCATCACACCAGAGAAAACCAAAAATTGCGAGAGCAACAAAAAGAACCTTTGGACTGTGAATAGCCAATCACCTGATATGGCAATGATTTTATGATGAGAACATTTCAGAAAGCAGCCTTGGCGTGCCAACTTTCTGGCAATCTAGCTGCGGAGGAGAGCCTGCCCTGAAAATCGTCATTGTTGGTGCTGGAGAGGTGGGATTTCATATCGCCCAGCGGCTCGTTC
>JAHIKF010000054.1 GCA_018897875.1 Pseudomonadota bacterium
GCAACACCGTACTCTTCCCCGAACCGGAAAGCCCGGTGAGGATGAGAATAGAAAAAGGGGACAGGTGGCGGTGGTTCGATTCCGGGTGCGGACCTGGTTCCGGCGTCATTTTTCCCCGAATTTAGCGAGCCAAAGAGACCTGGATGGTTGCCATGGATAGCCCGACGAGAATATGCGGACCCAAGCTCAAAATTCCGCGTCTCGTTCGGCAATCAAGCGGTAAATTTCCTCGGCCCCATCGGCCTTCATGAGGTTATCCCGGAAGGGCTGGCTCATGAGCATCCGGGAAATCTTGGCCAGGGCCTTGAGATGGAGACCGGCGGAGTTGACCGGGGCGAGCAGCATGAAAAAGATCTGCGAAGGCTTGCCATCCATGGAGTCGAAGTCAACCCCCTTAAGACTGCGGCCGAAGCACAGCATGAGCCGGGAAAGTTCGGCCAGCTTGCCATGGGGGATGGCGATGTTATCGCCGATACCGGTGCTCCCGAGGCGCTCCCGGTCCAGCAGCACCTCCATCACGGTTTGGATAGAGAGCCCATCGGGGCCTGGGGTTATGGTTTGGGCCAGTTCCTCCAGCACTCCCTTTTTGTTGGTGGCCTGCAAATTGGGTAAAATACAATTTGGGGCCAGGAGGTCGATGATTTTCATACGGTTCCCTGATACCTCTATCCTAAATCGGGTTCGACCAGGACAAAGTTGCCATCCGGGCGTCGGTATAAGATGTTCAAGTTGCCGCTGGCCACATCGGTAAAGACCAGCAGGGTGTCCTTGCCGCTTTGCATGAGTTCCACCGCATCGTCCAGTTGCAGGGCCGGCACCTCCACCCGTTGGCGCCTTAAGGCCGGGAAAGCCCGGGCTTCCTCCGCCTCGGCCGGCGCCGGGGCAGTGGATCGGCTCCGGTCGCCTTTGACGCTCCTCAACTTGTCCCGAAACTTTTTCAACTGTATATCGATCTTGTCCATCACCAGATCGATGGCGGCGTACATGTCGGTATTCTCTTCTCTTCCTTTGATGATGTGACCATTGCTGTCAATAGTGACATCCGCCAGATGGCGAAATTTTTCCAGCCCCAAAACGACGTGAGCTTCCACCGGCCCGTCCAGATAGCGTTTGAACTTAGTTAACCGGTCGGTCACATAATTCTTCAAGGCCTCCGAAGGTTCAATCTGTCGGAAAGTTACGGATATTTGCATTACTGCCTCCCAAAGGGTTGGACTCGCAGAAAAGCCGGGAGCTCAAAGGGCGTGATTTTCTGTCTGGCTCTTGCGCAGGTACCCGGGTTTCTTGCGTTTACTGGAGGGTAGCACCCCCAGCATGCCTCGATATTTGGCCACGGTGCGCCGGGCAATGAGTACATCCTGGCGCCGCAGATTATCGGCAATCTCCTGATCGCTCAAGGGGTTCTCGGGATTCTCGCCCGCCACCATTTGGCGGATCTTTTCCTTGACGCTCTCCGAGGCGATCTGCTCCCCCAAAGACATGTTAATGGCGCTGTTGAAGAAAAACTTGAGATTAAAGACTCCCTGGGGGGTGTACACATACTTGTTGGTGGTGACCCGGCTGATGGTGGATTCGTGCATCTGGACGTCTTCCGCCACCTGGCGCAGGGTTAAGGGTTTCAGGCTGGACAGGCCGTGATCCAGAAAATCCCGCTGGAAACGGACGATACTTTCGGTGACGCGGTACAGGGTCTTCTGCCGCTGGTGGATGCTGCGAATAAACCACAGGGCGTTATCCAAATGTTTCTGAATATAACTCTTGACCGAGTCCGGGAGTTTATCGGGACCTCGCAAGGCCTCCAGATAAAAGGTGTTAACCCTCAACTTGGGCAGGCCGTCGTCGTTCAGACGGATCACGTAGTCGTTCCCCACCTTTTCCACGTGGACGTCGGGGTTGATGTAGTCCGGCTCTTCGGAGTCGAAACCCCGGCCGGGCTTGGGCTCCAGGTTACTGATGAGGTCGCCGGCCTCCACCACCTTCCCGATGGACACCTTCAGGTCCCGGGCGATGGCCTGGTAATTTTTGTTTCCCAGATTATTCAGGTGGCGGTCAATAATATTGAGCACCAGGGGATCCTGGATCCCCAGAATCTTGAGCTGTATTTGCAGGCATTCTTTCAGGTTCCGGGCGGCCACCCCCGGAGGGTCGAAGCCCTGGATAACCTCCAGGACCTGCTCCACCCGGGGCGGGTCGACCCGCATCTCATCGGCGATCTCTTCCACCGTGGACCGGAAATAACCGTCTTTGTCCAGGTTGCCGATGATCATCACCCCGATATTATCGCCCTCTTGATCCAGTTCGGCCATCCGGAGCTGCCAGATGAGGTGGGATTTCAGGGTGATCTCTTGGGCATTCAGGGACTCGAAGGGCAGGGCTTCCCGTTCTTCGTATTCGCCCATGGGGGGCGGCATGAGCCGATCCTTCAGAAAGCTGTCCCAATCCCATTCTTCCGCGGCGGATTTGGCCTCGCCGTCGGTCTTGACCTCCTCCGGCGACGATTCATTGCCATTGACATGATTTCCCAGACTGAGTTCGTCCTCTGCCGGCGCCTTTTCTTCTTCAAACTGATCATCTTCCAGGACCGGGTTAGTTTCCAGGGCCTGGGTAATCTCCCCCACCAGTTCCATACGGGAAAGTTGCAGCAGCTTGATGGCTTGCTGCAATTTCTGGGTCATGATGAGAGATTGGGTAAGTTTTAAGCTTTGTCTGATCTCTAAGGCCATCGGCCCGCCTTATGAAAAAATTCGCCAGAATAAGAGCCCCGTCCGGTGGGGGGATTGAAAACCATTATAACTTAAAGGTCTCGCCCAAGTAAATTCTTTTGGCCAACTCACTCTGGACCAGTTTATCCGGGGTGCCCTCTTCGAGGATGACCCCCTCGTTGAGAATATAAGCCCGGTCGCAGACACCCAGGGCTTCCCGCACGTTGTGGTCCGAGATGAGCACGCCCAGATTCCGGTTTTTCAAGTCACGGATAATGTTCTGGATATCAGTCACCGCCAGGGGGTCGATGCCGGCAAAAGGCTCATCCAGGATGATAAAGTGGGGGGCGGTGACCAGGGCCCGAGTGATCTCGACCCGGCGCCGCTCCCCCCCGGAGAGAGCCGAGGCCTTCTGGTGGGACAGGTGAGAAATCCGCAGCTCGGTCAGCAGTTTCTCCAGGCGGCTCTGGCGAGCCTTAAGGTCCGGCTCCAGGGTCTCCAGGATCGCCATGATATTCTCGGCCACCGTGAGCTTCCGGAACACCGACGGCTCCTGGGGGAGGTATTGCAAACCCAACCGGGCCCGGCGATAAATCGGCAGGAGCGAGATGTCCTCGCCGTCCAGGTAGATCTTGCCGCTGTCGGGTTGCAGCAGCCCCAACACCATAAAAAAGGTGCTGGTCTTGCCGGCCCCATTGGGGCCCAGAAGCCCCACGACCTCACCGCTCTTCACTTCCATGGAGACGTCGTCCACCACTTTGTGGCCGTCGTAGCTCTTGGTCAAAGATTGCAGGGTGAGCCGATGCATAGCCTAAGGCTGGCGGCTCTTGCGGGCTTTGGGGCTGAAAGGCTGGGAGGCTTTGCCTTCCGAAGCCCCCTTAGAATAGAGCAGGGCTTCCACCCGGCGCTGGGGCGAACTTTCCACCAGCACCTTGTTGGTGGCAAGATTGAAGATGATCCGTTCCCCTTTCAGGGTATTTTCGGCTCGCCACAACTGGGGATTGCCCTTAAGCACCACCTCATCCCGGTCCTTGTAGTAGATGGCCTCATCCCCGGTGGCCACCCGGTCCTCCTGGACCATGCGCACATTGCCTTTGGCCACGATGCGGTCAATCTTCTCGGCCCCCAAGTCCCCCAGGGGAGACTGGTCCGCTTTTTCCTGGGTCGGCTTGGCGGCTCCCTTGGGCATCTCCGGTTTGGGCTTGAAGTAGACCCGCAACTGGTCGGCGTACAGGGTGGAGTCGCTATATATGGCCTTCACCTGACCGCTGAAAATGATGGTTCCTTCTTTCTGATCCGCTTCCAGGCGGGCGGCGGTGATGCGCAGGGGGACTTCGCCTGCCGGCTTCTTGGGGGCGGCCCCCTCCGCCGGGGAGGAAACGGCCCAGAACATGACCAGAAGCCCGGCGAGGGCTAATAACCGGTTGCGCCTCACTTTTTGCCCCTCCAATCCTTAACCTGAAATTCGGTGAGATGGTGTTGGGCCATAACCAGCTTCTTGGCGGCCAGTTCCACCCGCAGCCCCCGGCCCTCAACCTTGAGGCCCGGTTCCGTGATCACCACATGCTCGGAGGCGAGCAAGACACGTTCGGCCGGCAAAAAAGTGGCCTGGCTGGTTCCAATCATCAACTCGCCGCGCTTCATCTCCACCTGCCCTTTCAGGGTCAAGACCCGGGTCTTGGTGTTAAACAGCCCCGCATCGGCCTTTACCCGGATGTCTTCTCCGGGGCCGAAGAATTCCACTCGGACGCCGCTGATGCTGATGGTATTCTGCTCCGGGTGAAAATCCGCTTTCTTGGCCTCGAGGACCCAGGTTTTATCGCCTTCATGAATCTCGGTGAGGGAGAGGCCCTCCATCCGCGGCGGCTGAGCCGCGGCCAGAGGCTTGGGGGGTGGAGGCGGCGGCCGGTGGCCCCAGAAGCCCCAGGCCCCGACTCCCAGAATCACCATGACCCCCAGCACCCAGAGCCACTTGGAGCGGCCCCGGCCATGTCCCCTTCTGCCGATATTATTTTTCATGCCAAATTAAGCGATTTTTCCTTGAATTATATTAGGCTTGAACCGGAGTGTAAAGGCTATTCTGGCCGCGGCCGGGTCGAAGGCCAGGATTGCCGTTGGGTATCGGTAGCGCCGGCTAACGTCCCATGCCCCCTGGAGACCAGAAGCGCAGCCTGAAAATGTGGGACAGCCGTCCTCAAAGGTTCTCGGACAAGGCAGGGGGGCGATATACGACGATAGCGCATTGATGCAATCCTGTACTCAGGGCAGGTGGTGTTACGTCATCATGGGGGCTTGCCCCAATTGTATCCGTAGGCTGGCAGCACCCCCCGGCCTTGGAACTGGCGCGGCTGAACTAAGGCCAGGGGCGCCTGAATTTGCCGTTCTTTAAGTGGGTTACCTGTAACCACCGGATATTTATTGACCAAAAAATATAAAAGCCCTATTTTAACGCTAGGAGTTGGCAGCATACCGGGGGGTTATTCTTTCCGGCCCATTTCACTTTGAGGGCGATGGCGGCGGCACATTACCCTTGCCCGGCAAGAGACTTTGACCTTCGCCACTGGAGCTTAGTATGTCATACGAGCCCAAATCGCTGGACCTCACCAGGGTGCAGATTCCGGCGGATCTAAACAATCTGGTGGAGCAATTGTCCGAAATTACCCATGACAATTGGTTGAAACAACGTCTGGCCGACGGGTGGGTCCATGGGCAGTCCCGGAATGACTTACTGAAGGAGCACCCCTGTATAGTCCCCTACGACGAACTGCCGGAATCGGAGAAGGAATACGACCGGAAAATTTCCCTGGGCGTCATCCAGGCCATGCTGGCCCTGGGATACCGGGTCGAATCGCCCTCAAGTCTAGTGCTATCCGGCCCGGCCTGCGCCTTAATGGCCTATGGGGATGCGGTCGCAGTTGAGCAGCTTGAGGCTGATGTGCACCACCTTGACCTGGCAAAATCCCTTGAACTTTGGCAAACCTTAAAGTCGACCTCCGGGCCATTCCCGACCAAGATCTATCAGGACCTGGCCCAGCATGTCATGCGGCTGGGGGAGCCCCTGCTGGCCTATGACATCGTGGCTGAGGGACTCAAACTCTGGCCCACGGAGACCCGGTTGCGACAGTTGATGGCCCTGGCGCTGCTGCGCTCCGGGGCGGTGCAACAGGCCCTGGAGCTCCTCCAAAAGCTGGTTGACGAGGATAACCGCGATGAGGAGACCCTGGGCCTCCTGGCTCGGGCCCATAAAGATTTTGCCAACCGGGCCACCGACCCGGCGGAGACGACCAGACAGTGGGGGCAGGCCTACGAAATCTACGCTTCGGCCTATGAGAGGACCAGGGGTTATTGGTCCGGCATCAACGCCGCCACCATTGCCAGGTACTTGAACGATAAAGAGCAGGCCCTGGTCCTGGCAAATCGAGTCACGGATCAATGCCTCCAGGAATTGGCCCGGGGAACTTCAGATCCGGGAGAGTTGTATTGGCTTCAGGCCACCTTGGGCGAGGCCGCCTTGATCCGGGGTGAGTTAAGCGATGCCATCAAGTGGTACACTGAGGCCGGCCGGGAAGCCGACGGCAGATATGGCGATCTGGCCTCTACCCGGCGCAACGCCCGGCTGTTGTTCACCGTGATGGACCTGGACCCTGATAAGAAGCAACGGATCGAATCCTGCTTCCCAATTCCCCGGGTGGTGGTCTTTTCCGGCCATATGATCGATCAGCCCGGCCGGCTCAAGCCTCGTTTCCCCGACTATCTGGCCCCACAGGTATATGAGCAGATCGCCGACGCCCTGGAGAGACTGGATGCCCGGATCGGGGCAGCTTCAGCCGCCTGCGGCTCCGACATTTTATTCCTCGAAGCCATGCTGAAACGGGAAGGCGAGATCAACATCATCCTGCCTTTCATCAAAGAGGA
>JAHIKF010000520.1 GCA_018897875.1 Pseudomonadota bacterium
GGAGTCCTCTGCCGCCAGGCTCTCCAGGGTGGCGTCGATGGCCTGCTTCTCGGAGCAGATCAGGCCGATCTGCACCTCTCCGTATTGCAGGGCAAAAACCTGGGGCCGGAGCATGGAAGTGTCCGTGATGCCGATGAGTTCGAAGCGGTTCCGGTCGGGGTCGTTCCGGGCGATGATGAAGAACCAGGGGCCGTCGGGGGAGCCGTGGATGTTGGTGGTCTGGAGATGCCGGTAAATCCGCTGGCGCTCCGGTTCCAGGAGGTCGAAGTCCCGCTCGGTGGTGGGGGCCATGGACTCGATGACGTACTCCAGGGGGAAGCCGTAGAGGCGGTGCCACAGGTCGAAGGTCAAGACCGCCACTTCGGTGTCCGTGAGGAACTGGGGATAGAAATGGCGCTGGCTCAGGTATTCGCTGACGGAAAAGTAGTTGGCGAAGTCGCCGTTGTGCACCAAGGCGGTGTTCAGGGCCGCGAAGGGGTGGGCGCCGCCGGGGTGCCACACCCGTCCCCGAGTGGGGTAGCGCTGGTGGGCGATCCACACGTGGGCCTTAAAATCCAGGAGATCGTAATAGAGGGCGGCTTCCTCGGCGTAGCCCACGATCTTCAGGATCATGAGGTTGCGCCCCTGGGAGAGCACAAAGGCCTTTTTCTCCCCCAGGGAGGCATAATAGGTCTCATTGAGCTTGTAGCAGTTCTGGGCCACGAACTCGTCTTCCACCTTGCGCCCGGGGACATGATACAGCTTGTGCTTCTGGATGAAATGCTGGAGCACCTCGGGCTTCACCCGCACGAAGTACTGCCAGACCTCGGGTGGTTTGACCATCAGGCCCGGCAAATCCCGCCAGTCGGCGACGGTGGGCTGGCGCCGGGCGTGTTCCACCCGGAAGACCTCGGCAATGAAACGGGCCTCCACCGTGGTCCGGGCCTCGGCGTCGAGGTAGGCGATCTGAATCAGGTAATCGTCCTCCAGGATTTCCTGGGAAACCCCTAAGGTGTCGGCATCCAGGCCCACCGCGGCGATGCCGCCGCCCTTGCCGTTGCCCCGGTTGTGCATCTGCACCGAAGGCTGGAAGATGTGGCGGCCGGCCACCGGGATGCTGCAGGCAAAACCGGTGACCCCACAGCCGCCTTCTTCGTCGGCCTTATAAACCCGGCCCGAAGGGAAGGGCGAGGTAAAATCCCGGCGGGTGTCCAGCAGGGCGAGGCCCGGGTGGGTATTCGGATTGGCGTTGGACTTCATGTAGTTCCTCTGGAAAGTGAGCAGTAAGCGGTGAGCCGTGAGCAGTTTAAGAGCCGGTAATCATGCTCTTGAGGCTCTTCTCTCCGAACTTATGCCTCACCGTGCTTTTATTCTCTCGTTCAAATGTTGCTATCAATTTTCTGGTTCCCAAGCCAAGCTTGGGAACGAGAAAAAGCCTAAATCCGCCCCTGCTGGTGGCGGCCACGGGCCGCCCTATTACTGCTCACCGCTAACTGCTCACTGCTCACTTCCTTCTCAGATCGTCGTCCACCGGTCGGTCGAAGTAGTCCAGGTGGGCCAGGACGTCGGTGCGGCCCACCAGCTCCCGGATGCTCCTGAGACCCAGGCGGCGCAGGATTTCCTTCAACTGCCAGGTCCAGGCGTAATACAGGTTGCTGATGCGGTCAGTGCCCCACTGGACGGTCATCAGGTCCACCAGCTCGGGGTCGGTGGTGGCGATGCCCCGGGCGCAGCCCCGGCCGGACTCGCAGTTGTGGCAGCGCAGGCATTCCAGGGCCACCAGGTCGGCGGTGCCGATCTGGACCCCGTCGGCCCCCAGGGCGATGGCCTTGGCGATGTCGTAGGCGGAGCGGATGCCGCCGGAGGCGATGAGGGTGATGTGGTCCCGGATGCCCTCGGCCCTAAGGAACTGGTGCACCTTGGGGATGGCGTACTCCACCGGCATGGCGATGTTCTTCTTGGCGATGTCCGGCGCCGCGCCGGTGCCGCCGTAGCTGCCGTCCAACTGGACCACGTGGGCGCCGGCGTAATAGCTGCCCACGGCCACCATGTCCACGTCGGTGGGGGTGGACACCTTGACGGCCACCAGGGCCCGGGGATTGATCTCCTTGACCCAGTCGATGTGCTTCTTGTGGTCTTCCACGGAGTAGACGCTGTGGAAGGGGAAGGGCGAAAACAGGGCGCTGCCCGCCACCGATTCCCGCATGCGGGCCACGGCGGGGGTGACCTTGTCCCCCAGGAGATGGCCTCCCAGGCCGGGTTTGGCCCCCTGGGCGTACTTGAATTCCACCATCCGCACCCGCTGGATGGTCTCCTCCCGCACGCCGAAGAGCCCGGTGGCCAACTGGGTGACGATGTGATGGTCATAGGGGTAAAGCGCTTCCGGGTAGCCGCCTTCCCCGGTGCTCACCATGGTGTTGAAGCGGATGGCGGCCTGGACCCGGGAGATGATGGTGTTGATGGAGACCGAGCCGAAGGACATGCCGCCGCCGTACCAGGGGACCGCCAGCTTGATCTGGGGCCGGCCGTCTCCCCGGCGGTTGAATTCCACCTCCAGGGAGATGTCGTCGTGGCTCAACTGGAAGTCGGGCCGGGCCTTGGGGAACAGGAAGCGCAGCTTGTCGAAGCCGCCGCCGGAGTCGCCCAGGCGGTAGTCCAGGTCGATGTAGGGCAACTCGCCCGTCTCCGCCTGCCACCAGTTACTGAGGAGCAGGTCCGGGGTCCAGCGGCTGTCGCCCAGGGTGCTGAAAACCGGGTGGATGCTGACCCGCAGGGCCTGGGCCGGGCACTGCTTGACGCAGTAAAAATCATTATTCTGGCAGGCCGTACCCAGGCACCGGTAACTCTTGGGACGCCGCAGGTAATTGCCGGCCTTGGCGTGGACCCCGTAGGGGCAGACCTCGACACAGCGGCCGCACTTGATGCATTTTTTTTCGTCGCGCCAGACCCGGTACTTGCTCAAGGCATTCTTAAACCGGGACGGGGTGGGAACGGGCTCCCAGGGCTGCGGGACTGATTCGAAGGGGACAACTTTTTTGGGTTTTGCCATCTTTATCGATCTCTTAAGGTCGTTTTTGGTTTTTCGTTTTTCGTTAAAAAGCTGAGGTTTTTGGTTCTTGGTTAGAAATTCATGCGTGTTCAGATTAACAGGTCTGCTGATTTTGTCGTTTTTACCAAAAACGAAAAACGAAAAACGGTCTTATTCCCCCACCCGCCGGGTTGCGCCTTCGGGACGGGCGAACAGGGGTGCGAAGATCTCTTTATCCAGGTCTTCCTTGAACATGGCCCGGCCGACTTCGCCCCGCAGGCGCCGCACCTCCCGCATGCCCATGGCCCCCAGGATTTCCAAGAGCTGGTTGTTCCAGGCGCCCACCAGGTTCACCAGCCGCTGGGCCCCGCGCTTGACGCTGAGCTTGTCCAACTCAATGGGGCAGGAGTCGCCCTGGCCGCGCTGGCAATCCCGGCAGAGGCGGCACTCCAGGGCCAGCAGCAGGGGAATATCGACGATGATGCCGTCGACGCCGCAGATGATGGCCTTGGCCACGTGCTCCGCCAGGGCGATGCCGCCGCTGGCCAGCAGGGTGACTGCGTCCCTCATCTGGTGCTCCACCAGTTTGAGGTGGGTGCGGCGGATCAGGTCCTTAAGATGAACCTCGCCGGCGTCTCCCAGTCCCCGGGCCTGTTCAGTGGCCACCAGACGGATTACCCCCGCCCCCGCCGCGGCCAGGGCCGCCACCCGGTCCGGGGCCCGGAGGTCGCCGTCCACCTTGATCCAGACCATCAGCTGGGGATAACGCTGCTTCACGGACTCCATGAGGCTGATGACCTCGGGGTGGTCCGTGAGCTCTATGGCCCTGACCCTGGACAGGAGCGGGTCATCCAGGTCCAGCTGGCCCACGGGGAATTGCGGCACCAGGGAGAGAACCGCGTCCATCAGGTCGTCGCTGACCGCGTCCCGGGCCATGAGCCCCACGGTGCCCAGGGTCTGGGCCGCGGCGGCGAGAAACTGCCGCAGGCGCGGCGGGTTAGCCCCCAGCGGCGGTTCCGCCAGGACCACGGGCAAGGGGAGTTCCATCAGGAACGGCGGCTCGAACAACAGGTTGCCCGCTTCGTCAAAGACCAGGAACATGGGCTTGCGGCCCAGATCGATGGCCGTGCTGATGTATTCCCGGCCATGAATGCCGTCCCGGGTGGGGCGGACGATCTCCGACATGTCGGTCCACAAGGAGTCGAAGCCCTCGCCGGCGAAGACGCCGCCGTAACCGGCGCCGGAGACCGGGATCTTGCCGGTTTCCGCCTGGTACCAGGTGGTGGCGATGATCTCCGGGGTGTAGTAGTCGTCGCCCAACTGGCGGTATTGGGGGTTCATGGCCTTGAAGACCAGTTCCTTGGGACAACCCTGGACGCACCGGTAGCAGCTCCGGCACATTTCGTCAATGGTGTCTACGAACTGCTTCCGGTCGAAATCCCGCTTCTTGTAGGCGTCCACCGGGCAGACCTCTTTGA
>JAHIKF010000521.1 GCA_018897875.1 Pseudomonadota bacterium
ATCTCACGCAAACCTTGGAATCTGAGAGACCCTTTAAGGCAGCTTCAGCTTTTTCGGCCAATGTTGCATCAATCACCTCTTTCGGTCGGCCCATGGCAATCCCCCCTCAATTGGTTTGATTTGGGAGGATTATTAACTATATTTAGTTGCATGTCAATACGAATTTGGTATGACCCATCATGCCCACATCCTGACCATGAATGGGGAAAGTACCCGAAACCCAGGCTTGGCTCACCCGAAACGATGAAAAGTTGGTGGGGCTGGCCTCCGTGCCCGCTGCGGCCATAAACTAACGGTGCGTAGGACGCACCCTACTGAAGACTTTTCGGAACAGTCGCGCATGAGCCGTTGGCTCACCCATAAACCATGAAAAGCCGTTGTAGGGGCGGTTCGCGAACCGCCCCTACGGGAACAGGGCGCGGCAGGTTTAGAGCAGGTCGTAGGCCTTCATCCTGCGCCACAGGGAACTGCGGCTGATGCCGAGCACCCGGGCGGCGGCCTCCCGGTTGCCTCGGGCCTGGTGCAGGGCTTTCTGAATGATTAAGAGCTCACTGTCCCAGCGCTGCCGGTGCAGGTGGGCCGTCGCCGCCGGCCGGGGGCGGGGGGATTCCATTTCGGGCAGCAGGTCTTTGGTGATCACCACCCCTTTGACGAAGACAAAGGCATACTCCAGCACCCGCTCCAGTTCCCGGATATTCCCCGGCCAGGCGTAGTTCTGGAAGAGGCTCATCACCTTGGGGTCGACCCCGCGCACCTCTTTGCCGTATTTCCGGTTGAGCCGGGCCAAACAGTGGTTCACCAACAGGGGAATATCCGCCTGCCGGTCCCGGAGCGGCGGCAGATAAAAAGGCACGGTGCGCAGGCGGTAGAGGAGATCCATGCGGAAGCGGCCGCGGCGGACCTCCTCCACCAGGTTGCGGCTGGTGGCGGCGATAATCCGGGCCTCCATGGGGATAGGCTGGGAGCTGCCCACCCGCTCGAAAACCTTGGATTCCAGAACCCGGAGCAGCTTAACTTGCAATGCCAGTTTAAGCTCGCCGATTTCGTCCAGGAACAGGGTGCCGCCTTTGGCCATTTCAAAGCGGCCCACCTTGTTGCTGATGGCCCCGGTGAAGGCGCCCTTGACATGGCCGAACAATTCCGATTCGATCAGGGTCTCCACCAGGGCCGAACAGCTAAAGGCCACGAAGGGACCGGTTGCCCGGGGACTCCGCAGGTGGATGGCCTGGGCGAAGAGATCCTTGCCGGTCCCCGATTCGCCTTCCAGGACCACCGTCGCCTCGGAGCGGGCGACGTCGGGCAGCATCGCCAGGAGGCGTTTCATGGGGGGGCTCTGGCCGATGACCGTAACCTCCCCCGGGATGGGGAACCGGGCTTCCCGCCGGGGCAGGGCCAAACCCAGGGATTGAAAGGTTTGTACCCCGCCGACAATCGCCGCTCTTTGGTTACGGATGGGGGCGGTGCTGATGAGAAGATTCAACCAGCGCCCGGCTTTATCTTTGATGCGCACGTCCTGATCTTTGCGGGTGACGCCGTCTTCCAGGGTGGCTTTCAAGGCGCACCCCGTCTTGCAGCGGTCCGCCTGGAAGACCTCCCAGCAGTAGCGGCCCACCACCTCGTCCGGGCTAAAGCCGGTGAACTCCTGCGCCGTGCGGTTGAACGCGGTTATGGTCCGGCGCTGGTTGACGATGAACAGACCCCGGTCCAGGTGCTCAAACACGGCGCCGGGCTTTACCCCGAGACCGAAATCGGACCAGTCCGACCAGGACTTGGTCAGGGTATCGTCGTGAAAGGCCAGCACGGCCCCGATAATTTTCTGGTCCTGGCCGTAGAGCGGGGCCACGGAATATTTTAGGAACCGCACCTTCTCGGCTGGGAGCAAAATCTGGGTCAAGAGCTGGGCCCGCAGGACGCCCGAGTCCAGGGTTTCCTTTAACGCCAGTTCGGCCTGGGCCAGATAAGGTTCAGGGAAAATATCGCCCAGGGCAACGGTCTGGCCAGGCTCCAATCTGGTTCTGAGGAGCCTTTCGGCCTGGAGGGTAGCGGACAGGATCACCTGTTCCGAAGAGAGGATGAGAATCCCATCTCCCGCGGGCAGGTCATCAAAATCGTAATGGCCCTCGCTCACCTTGAGCCTCGGCCGGAATCGACAGGCACCTGCCAATCCCGGAGGTCTGGTGGTTACATAATTCGGTGGGGAGGAAACGCGTTTGGGCCATTTTACGCCCAAGATAAGGATATTTCAAGAAGTTCTTCGCACCGGGATACGATGGACCCCAAAACCCGCCTCAACCAAGACGGTTGACCGCCTCGGGCCCATACCGCAATTTTTGGGGGGAGACAGGTTAACGCCGGGGAAGAAAACGTCTGATCGGTTAAGGGAACCGGGCGCCGAGGCGGCAGGGCGAACCAGGAGTCAAGCCCGGGGGCAGTTCTGATTTTGCGGCGGATAGGCCATCCGGCCCTTGACGGCCGGCAGCTTAATTAACGCCGGGGTTTCCCTGATGGTCATCCCGGTGACCCGGCGGACGCCGCAATCCGTCCGCCGGGCGATGGCGGCGCCCGCTCACCGGAGCAGGGCTTCCCCGAGGTCGCCAAGGAACTCAGGGGCCGGCCACGGCCATGGCAGATTCAAGTCGACCCAACCTCTCGTCGATCTTGTTAAGGGAGGCCGCCAGGTGGTCCGGCTGCGCCTGGGGACTAAAGGCCGGGTTGGTCCTCCACCAGTCCATGCCCATCTCTATGGCTTTGTCCACCGAGCAGATCACCAGCCGGATCTGGATGGTCAAGAGTTCCACTTCCACCAGGCTGATCTTAATGTCCCCGGCAATGACGATGCCTTTGTCTAAAATTCTTTCCAGCAGGTCCGCCAGGGTCGTGCTGTCGACGGAGTGCTGCATGGTGCTTGCCTTAGCCATCTTAGCCTCCTTAAAAGAGCTGGCCCAGGGGACCCAGGTCGATATTAAGGTCCTCCTCTTCCAGCCCGAACTCCTTCCGGAGTCGGTCGATCTCTTGGGACTGTTTCATCAAAGTTAACCCCAGCCGCTCGATCTGGTCGTCCGTCAGGGACCCGGCCTCGATGCGCCTGATGCCCTGGCGCTCCAGCAGTTCGTGCAGCAGTTTCACCAGGGTCAGGACCAGTTGCCCCAGGCCATTCTTGACCTTGTCCGGGTCCAGATCGATCCGGGCCGGCAGTTTCGTCGGGGCCGGGTCGTCGCCGTTCCCACCGGGGGACGCGGCGCGGCCCGCTTGCATCACCCGGGCAAAGTCGCCTGCCGCCTGGGACTCCACCTGAAAAGTGGCCCCCGGTTTCATGGGGCAACTCCGGAGAACGGCCCCACCTCCACCATGGAACTCCCCAGTTGCCGGGCGGTTTCCACCGAGGTGAGCAAGAGCTGCAGCCCCAGGTAGATGAGGTCAATGCCCGCCACCGAGATCGTCACTTCCCCCGCCACCACCGCCCCCTTGTTGAGGATGCGGTCCAGGGCCTC
>JAHIKF010000522.1 GCA_018897875.1 Pseudomonadota bacterium
GGCCGCCGCTACCCCCGGCGGGTCCCGGTTTGAAGGGGACCAGGGCGATGGCTTCAACCGGCACCACCACCCGCCGTGGAGCCGGTTTGTCCTGGAGGACCGCCAGCATCACCGCCACGACCAGGCCGTGCACCAGCAGAGAGCCCAGCACTGCCCAGGCCCAGGTTTCCCTGGGTTTCCCGGGACCGTTCCAGCCTTGTTCCCAGTATTCCATAGGCTACTTTTGTTCCACCTCGATGCCGATGCGCTGCACCTTCAGACCCCGGAGGCGGTCGATCACTTCAATGAGCCGGCCGTGGCGGGTGTCGGTGTCCGCGGCGATGATGGCCTGGGGCTCCTTGCCCTGTTTCTGGGCCGCGAAGACCTGCTCGAAGTCGCGGTCATGGGCCAGTTTGACCCCGTTTACCGCGATATGGCCCTCCCGGTCGATGCTGATGATGATGGGGACGCTCTCCAGCTTGTCGGCCTGGCTGGCCTTGGGCAAGGCGATGGCAAAGGTGCGGGGCATCATCACCGTGGCAGTCAACAGAAAGATGATGAGAATGACCAGGACGATGTCCACAAAGGGGGTCATGTTGATTTCGGTGATGGGCCCGTGAATGTTGCCTCTCATATCAGGCCCCCGGCTTTACGGGAAGGCTGGAACATTTGCGCCTCCGGGACGGCAATCTCCGCAGTCCCGGCGGCGCCGTCCAGATGGGCCAGGAGGAGTTGCTCCAGAAACCGGGAGCGCTCCTGCACTACGTGGAGGCGGCGATGAAAAAAATTGTACATCACTACCGCGGGAATGGCCACCAGCAGACCAATGGCGGTGGCCACCAGGGCTTCGGCGATGCCGGCCATGACCGCGGGGCCGCCCCCCCCTTCGGTCAGGGCCAGGTCCTTGAAGGCATGGATAATTCCCAGGACGGTGCCGAACAGGCCAATAAAGGGGGCATTGGCCCCCAGGGTTCCCAGGAAACTCAATCTCTTCCCCAGATAAAGGGCTACCCGGAGACGTTCCCCTTCCATGATGTCCTGGACTGCCGCCCTGCCCCGGGAAATTTCCCTGAGGCCGACTAACAGTACCCGGGCTTCCAGACCGGATTCCTGCTTGCACCGGGATATGACCTGGGGCCAGTCGCCTTGACGCAAGGAGGGCTCGATATCGGCCACAAAGCGATCCGGGTTGAAGCGGAAACGATAGAAGGTCAGGGCCTTGTCGATCATGATCGCCACCGAAGCGATACTCAAGCCGATAAGCAGCCACAGCACCCAGGCGCTGCCGCCCAGGGCCATATTAAGCAGAGCCTTGGTTATGTCCATTCTTCCTCCCAAAATAAAACACGGCATGAGGCTGCAGTCCTATTTGCAAAGTTCAATTTTTCTGTTACCTCATGTAAAAAATCTGAGCCTGAATCATCATTGTCCCCATGCACTCCCCATCCCTTTCTTATTTTCGTCTGGCTTCATGTATCAAAAGGGCGGCCCAAGAAATCTCTTGGGCACTAAGGTGATCCGCGGTACCTGCCCCAGTGGGTTTGTATCCACCAATACAGGACAGCCGTAGGCTTGCTCCAGCAGTTCATAGGTGAGCACGTCCGCGGGGCGCCCCGATTGGACGGTTTTCCCCTCTTTCAGCAGAAGCAGTTGCTCCCCATACATGGCGGCCAGGTTCAGGTCGTGGGAAACCATGACCACTGTCAGACCCCGTTCCTGTTGCAACTGCGCCATCAGGTCCATGATGTTCACCTGATGGGCCGGGTCCAGGGCCGCGGTGGGCTCGTCCAGCAGAAGGAGGCGCGGCTGCTGGCAGATGGCCCGGGCAATGATCACCCGCTGTAATTCCCCGCCGCTGAGTTGCGGCAAGGGCCGCCGGGCCAGGTGGGCCACGTTGGTAAAGGTCATGGCTTCCATAGCCAGCTCCAGGTCTCTTGGCTGTTCCAGGCCCATCCACCCCACGTGGGGTGACCGCCCCATCAGGACCACTTCCTGGACGGAAAAGGGAATATCCGTGACAACCCGTTGGGGCACGACCGCAACGAGACGGGCCAGGGCCTTTTTCGAAAAATGACCCACCGGCTCGCCCCAGATCTCCACCTGTCCCTGTTGGGGTTTCACCGCCCCGGCCATGGCCCTCAAGAGAGTGGTTTTCCCCGAGCTGTTGGGACCGATGATGATGAAAAAGGCCCCTTCCGGCACCTCGATGGAGAGATCACGGAGGACCGGTTGACGGCCATAAGAGACCTGAAGGTGCTTTACCAGAACCGCGGGAGGCATCACCTGGACCTCATTAACAGAAGAACAAACAGCGGCGCGCCCACCATGGCGGTGATCACCCCCACGGGCATCTCCCCCTGGGAGGGCAGCACCCGGGAGACCAGGTCGCACAATATCAAGAAACTTCCCCCTCCCAGAAGACAGGCGGGAATGAGGAGCCGGTGGTCCGGCCCCAATATGAGCCGGAACAGATGGGGGACCACAAGCCCGACGAATCCCACCAGGCCGGATTGACAGACAGCTAAACTCACCATCAAGGAGGTGACGACCAGCAGGATCCGGGAGGTCAAGGCCACGTTCAAGCCCAGGTACAGTGCCGTCTCTTCTCCCATGAGCAAAAGATTCAGGGGGCGGGCCAGGCAGAGAACCACCAGGAAACAGGGTAGCAAGAAATAGATCAGAAAGGTTGTCTGGTTGGGGGCGGACATGGACAGGTCGCCCATCAGCCAGTAGAGAATGTTGTGTAACCGCGCATCCTGGGTGATGGACACCAGGAAGATGATCACCGCGGAGCAGAAGGCGTTCACCATGACGCCTGCGAGCAGCAGCGAACCTTTCCTGCCCCCCGGCTCGCCGGAAGTGATCACCAGGACCAGTAGCAGGGTGCACATGCTTCCCAGAAAAGCCAGGAGCGCCACGCCGGGGAAGGGCGCCAACCCCGCCAACAGCCCCAAAATAGCCCCCACCGCGGACCCGCCGGAGACCCCCAGGATATAGGGATCGGCCAGGGGGTTGCGCAGCAGGGCCTGAAATACCAGGCCCCCCAGGGACAGCGTGGCGCCCACCAGACCTGCCAGGAGCGCCCGGGGCCAGCGAATCCGCCAGATAATGGTGGTCAGGATGTCCTCAGGGCCACCCCGGTCTAAGAGCGCGGCCAGGTTCTGGCGCCAACTTGCGGGGGTAGAGCCCAAACTCATTCCCAGGGCCAGACTGATGGCCAAGAGCACGCCACCAAGTATCGCCACCCACAGCAAACGCCGCGCTAAGGGGAGACCGCTCCAACTCATGGCAGATCTCCTTTCAGTTCAGGATGGATCAGGCCAAAGAGCATTTCCAGTCCGTCCAGGAGCCGGGGAGAGGGGCGATCCACCAGGTCGGAATCAATGAGAAAGATGCGGTGGTTACGGGCGGCCGGCAAAGTTTCCCAGCGTTCCCAGCCGGCTTTGACCTGCTCAAAGGCGCCTCCCCGGTCCATGGAGGTGATGATAATGACCTCTGGGTTCAGGGCCAAAATTTGTTCTTGAGAAAAACGGGGATACGGCACTTTGCCCGCGGCCAGGTTTAGTCCCCCGGCGGTGGTGATCAATTCATCCAAAAAGGTGTGTGACCCGGCTGAGACGATGGGAGAGATGCCGATTTGGAAAAAGACTCGGGGACGGCGGGCGACGTGGGCGGCGAGATCTTTGATGCGTTGATAGCGGCGGTTAAGTGCCGCCGCCAATTCCCCGGCTTTTCCCTCGGCGCCTAAAAGGTGGCCGATTTCCTCAACGGTGGCGATAACCCCCGGCAAGTTGCGGGGGTCCACGACATAGACCGGGATGCCCAAACCTCGCAGGCGTTCCAGCACATGGGGGGGATTGCCGTCCTTGATGGCCAGACAGAGGTCGGGCTGCAAGGCCACGATCCTTTCCAAATCAGGGATTTTATACGAACCGACTTTGGGCAATGCCCCAGCGGCAGGGGGGTAATCGCTGAACTGTTCGACGCCGACCAGCCGGGAGCCCAAGCCCACCGCGAAGACCATCTCGGTGAGACTGGCAGCCATGGTCACCAGGCGCTGGGGAGAAGCCGGGACGTTTACCTGACGTCCCAACTGGTCAACCTGGACCTCAGCCAGGGCGGGCCAGGGCGAAAATCCCGCCAGCAGCCCCAAAATGGCAACCACCATGATTTTTTCCGAGTCCTTGCAGAGCCTCATCATGCGAACCATTGACTTTTTTAAACCCTCCTTAGGGCAACCCGGCGGTCGGCTTATGGTTTGCCACCTGGCTGGGCGCGGGCCGCCAGCCCATTAATAAACGCCTCACAGGCCATGTGCAGCGGCCGGGGCAATTCTCCCTGAAAAGACACGGTCTGCCACTCGGTCACCGGGTTGCCTGCCAACTCCCGGGCCACCATTTTGCAATAATCTGCAAAGGAGCTCAAATCGAGCACTTGCCCCCGTCCATAGGCATCACTGAGGGCCAAAGCCGTTTCCATGAAGCCGGCATAGTGCGGCTCCAGCATAACGCTTTCCCAGAGCGGCACTATTTGAGCTTGTGAAGTCCCGGGAAGGTTGCGCACCAGTTCGTAAAGCCCCAACCGCCGTTCCTGTAGTCGCTGCCAGTGGGAGCGGCAGGAGGTAATACCGTTTTGTTTGGCCACCGCCTCCCGCACTCCCTGATAAACCGCCCGGCCGATCAATTCCCCCATCTTGGAGTGTCCTCCCACATTATCTATGGCCGGCCCCCGGCCTTCCACCACGATGATATTATCCGTCCCGGTCCCCGTAGCCTGGTATGTTAGGGGGTGCTCCGAACTGCGAATATCCAGGTCCTGGAGGGCGGCGGTTTTGGCCTCGGTGGCAGCGATCAGGGCCCGGCTCATGGCCCGGGGAGTTAACCGGCAGTTGGTCAACAGAATGATATTGATGGTTCCGGGTTCATAGAATCTGCCCTCATCCTGGGAGAGGCGCAAGGCGTTGCCCTCTACCCCGGCAGTAACCAGGGCATACACTTTTATGTCCTTAAACGTTGACTGCTGCACAGAAAGATTGGCCATATCGGCCCCGGTGAACAGGAAACTGGTATTTTGGCCGGTTTTTTTCAGGACCCGGTAGAGCTGGGCTCTATCTTTGGCCAGACCCAGGTAGTGGGAGATTCCCCAACACGGGGGCGGGGTGTAATGGTTCCCCACCGTGAGGATGCCCTGGCGGGGACCCTCCAGGGTGGAAATCACCGCCACGGGGGTTTTAAAGTCGATGACCAACGACTTTTGCTCAAAGTCCATAATGCGGCTGCGAGTCACCCGGGCCTGCCGCACATAGGGGAGATCCAAGGTAAGCGCTTCGCTGGCAAGGACTTGATCGGACCGGAGCCGATTCTTGGGGTCGGCAAAGTCCTTGAGGTAGAGAGTGGCGGCCAGCCAGGCCACGAAGTCGCCGGCGTGCACCGAGGCGCGGCAAGTCAGCTCACAGGGAAAGCGGTAGATTCTTCCCTGACGCACCGCCTCCACCTCCTGCCAGCCCGGCTGCTGCACCAGCTTTTCCACCTGCTTCAGGTCGCTGCCGCAGGTGAAAATGACCTGGGGGTTGAATTGTTGCCATTCTGAGAAGGTGATGGGAACTATGGCTCCTTTCTTACCCAGGCAGGGAGGTATGCCCCCGGCCTGCCGGATATAGTCGTTCTGGAATGAATCATCACCAGGAACCACCATCTGTTTGTCGCTCATCAGCCTGAGCACCCGAACCCTCCGGGAGTCAGGAACCCGGGCGACTTTTTCCCGGATGAGGTCCAGTTTGTTCTGAATCTGTCGGCAAAGCGCTTCCGCCTGCTCCTGCCGCTGAAACATAGCCCCCAGCAGGCGCAGGTTGGCGAGGATGTCCTGAATCGTATGGGCCTCCAGGTGCACCACCGGAATTCCCGAGTCCTTGAAGCGTTCTTGCACTTCCTGATGTATATCGGACACAAAAATAAAGTCAGATTGACATTGGGCGATGACCTGAGTTATGGGGCTAAAAAAGCCGCCCACCACCGCGGGTTTCCCCACTTGCGGGGGGACGCGACCATAGTAGGTCACCCCCTGCAAGGTATCTCCCGCCCCTAAAGCCAGAAGCATTTCGGTGACCCCGGGGACCAGGGATACGACCCGTCGGGGGGGCTGCGTAATGGTCAGGGGGCGTTTATAGGCATCAACGACGCTGACTTCGTTTGCGCCTCCGGCCCACGACGGCAGGACCAGCCAGCCGACGAACAGGGCCGTCACTATGAGAATCGAGGAAACCCGCCGGTGCATAAACAATCTCCTGAGCGCCTAATATCTTGCGCCGAATTATATCTTCAGTCTGAGGCCGCCGATAATCTGAAACCGGGGAGAGGAGTACCCAAACACTTCTTCATATTTCTTATCGAAGAGATTCTGGCCGCGAACCATGAGTTGTACGCGGTTAACATAGCCCCAGTTTTGAATCACCGTATAGTAGGCCGCCAGATCGGCGGTAAAAAATCCGCCATTGACCACCCGGGTGGCGTAGTAAGGAGCGTTATTGTCAGGTCGCCGGTCAGCCCGGGCCCCAATGTACAAGCCATGGAAATTCACTTCCAGGGGGCCATAGATATAGTTTAAATCGAAGTTCCAGGATTGCCGGGGACGGCGCAACAGATTCTGGCCGGTGATAATATTGATATTCACCAGGCCCCCGTCATCCAGCACCTTGAGTTGGGTCAGATAGGTATAGGCGGTGCGGGCCGTGAACCCTTTAAAGGGTTTCGCCTGTAAATAGAGTTCAAAGCCCTTGGTGCGCGCCGCGGCAATATTGAAAAAACTGCCGGTAGTCCAACTGGTCTGGGCATATTGGATCATATCGGTGAAATGGTTTTCAAAATAAGTCAGCCCGCCTTGCACCCGGTCCTTCCACAACCATTGATCAAAGCCCACTTCCCAACTGACATTCTTTTCCGGCAACAGCGTAGAGTTGCCGAGAAAAAATGGATTGAGAGAATTGGTCTCCGTGAAGGATGGCGCCTTCACTGCCTTGCCGCCCGCGGCCCGCAAGGTGGTGTCCGTTTCCGGGAAACGCAGGGCGGCTGAGGCCCTGGGACAGAATTCCAGTTTTTGAAAGGAATTGTTGTCCTCGAGGCTGCCTCCCACGGTCAGGAACAAGCGGTCCCGCACCGCCACCTGCTCCTGGAGGTACCAATTGAAACTGCCGCGGCGGGCTTTATTCATGCTATCGCTGTAATCAAAGATATTCCAGTCCCAACCGTGGCTCCAGCCTTTATACTGGGCATGCCGCATCTCCACCCCCAGCGTCGTGGTGGAGGCCAGGCGTTCTTTGGACCCGAAGATAAAATTGGACCGGTAATTCGCGGTCCATTGTTTCTCCAGGTCCCGGCTATAATAATCGGTAGTTTGAAAGTTTACGAAAAATGGGTTGGCCGGATTGTTATACCGGGAATCAAGATTCAGGAATCCCAGCTTCAGTTCATTTTCCCACCAAGAAACGGGCCAGTAATTTCCCGACAAACCGGTTAACACCGTCGCCGCTTTTTGGTTCTGGTCGGGGTCCAGGCCGCTGCCGCCGAGACTCTTGGCGTCGAACCGGTCTCCGCTGCTGGTGGGAAAACCATAATAGGTGTCCACATAATAATTCGTCAGGGTCAACTTCAGGTTATCCGTGGGTTCCAAGTCAAAACGGGAGTTCACCACATTGCTCCCATAGCGGTTGTTGATCGGCAGGATCCCGGTATCATCATAGCGGCCGTAGGCCATAGAATAGGAAAATTTCTTCCATGAACCCTCGAAACTGAGCCGCTGTTCACCGATAAGGTTATTAGAGCTGTGACCTTCGGCATGGCCGCCCCACAGGCTGGTCGCGGTAAGTTTGGCCGGACCATGACCCTGGCGGGTCATCACATTGATCACCCCGGTCATGGCGTCATTCCCATACAAAGAACTCATGGGCCCCCGCACCACTTCGATACGGTTGACGTTGTCCACCGTCAATTTATTGAAGTCAAAGGCCCCGCCGGTATCATTGAGCCGAAACCCATTGAGCATGATCAGGTTCATGTTGCTGTTGCCGCCCCGGAGGAAGAGAGAGGTCGTACCGCCGCGGCCGCCGGATTGCGAGATGATGGCCCCGGGAACATCCCGGAGAAAGTCTTCCACCCGCGGTTCCTGCCGGGCTTCCATCTGTTGCTTGGTGATGATCGTCGTGGAGGTGCCGGTTTCTTTTAAGGGGACTTCGGTGCCGGTGGCAGTCACCACTATTTCGTCTAACACCTGAACACCATGCCCGGCGACTTCCTGCCCCCAAAGGGGGAATACGCCGATTATCACCGTTAGCAGGGAGACACAGCCGCAATATAGAGCAATTTTTCTCAATGCAGTACCCTCCCATTCTCGTAAGCCCCGGATGGGTCTGCTGCTACCCGGGCCACGCCCGTGAGGCGCACCAGGGGGTAGAGGGGGTTCAGGCGGTCCTGCTCAGCCTGGGTGACCAAGAGGTGGATCGGTTCACAGCCCCTGGCCAGCAGAAAATGCCAGGCGTCGTCCAGTTCCAAGATGCCCGGCTGGGAGACCACGACTTCCATAGGACCCGTAAGATGGCTCAGCCCCTGATAGTAGGTCCCGGGTTCGAAGCCCTCCGGCAGTTCCCCGCCGCCCAGCAGATAAACGATGATTCCTTGTTTCATCATGCCCTCCATGAAAATGAGATGAGGGGGTGCCACGCTCCCTGAGGCATGATCCACGCGGACAAAAAAAATCCCTGAGCCCGTGTGGACCCAAGGATTGCACCCAGTTTACTTGATCCCTGGTTTGGCTGGGGAGATTTGCCATCACTCCGCAGCCCCTGCCTCCCCAATGCCTCGTCGGGAAAGCAGTCAGCTTACAGGCAGGTCTTCTGACTTCCGGATTACCCTACTTCCCGCGCCTTCCCGCCCTCCTAAACGAAGGGCAGTGGCTTATTTGCGGGTTTCGTCCCCGGTTACAGCGGCGGGACCGCGCCGGTCTTGCACCGGCTTCCCTTTTCATCCCCGAAGGGCGCCTGTAAGCTAATGGTTACCCTATCCTAATATAAATTTCCTCTCTGTCAAGGGAAAAAACTGGATTGGCCCCCTCCTCTGTTTTAGCTGAAGCGCATCTAAAAGATAGCTGCCCCGATTAGGAACTTATCAAGCGGCCAAAAACTTCCCATGTCCAGATTTTACCTGCAACTTTTCTGGGTCGGGGGATAATTTCCGGGTTTGGCAAGCTGTATTGAGGGAGGGCATGGACGAATCAAAAAGACCGAAGCTTGTTTGTTATGGATAAGGAAGAAAAGGGAAAGCCACGAACGCTCATCCGGTCTTCAGACCAGATACGGCCTTCGTGGCTTTATTCTTTAGCAGAATCGTGGCTTTCCGTTAATGGCAGCAGGTGTGCCCGTGCTGGTGATGCCCTTCATCATGGGCATGCTCATGGCTATGAGTCTTGGCCTCGTGGCTGTGCTCATGACCATCATGGCTATGAGAAGCCGCATCGTGCTTGTGCTCATGCTCATGCTCATGCTTGTCCTTGTTATGGCAGCACATGGATCATCCCTCCTTTCATGTTTATTTTAAACAATTTTAACTATTTGGTCTTTTCTTGTCAAGCCCCTTGCCTTGGATTTTTTGGAGTGACAGGGATAACGTTTTGATAGTTGATAAAAAAAGAGAAGCCGCGCCCGTTTGTTCTCAGATAGAACTAACGAAGCAAGCAGGCGCGGCTGGCTGAATCAGCAGAGGTATGCTTTTCCGCTACTTGGATTCCTTATGTTCATGAGTATGATGTTCTTCATCGTGGACATGTTCATGGGAGTGCTCCTTCGCCTTGTGGCTGTGCTCGTGGCCTTCGTGGCTGTGGGTCACTTCCTCATGGGCGTGCTCATGCTCGTGCTTGTCTTTTTTGCACATGGATTATCTCTCCCTTTATTTTGCCGCCGGCCAATCGGTAAACTGCGCCCAGAGCACGGCCCCGTATTCGGCGTCTTTTTTGGTGCCGTCGGTATGCTTGACAGCCTGCTTGTCATCGTTTATTGCCGAGAAGCCCCACCAGCCGGCCTGGGGCACGGCAAAGGTAAAGACGCCGTTTTTATCGGTTTTGACCACCTGGGTGACGAAATAGTCATTGGGCGCGGTCACTTTTTTATCGGCGTTCCAATATTCCACTTCCACATCGGCATTGGCTACGGGCTTGCCTTTAAATTTCACCACCCCCTGGAAGACGTTGCCGGCATAGAGGCCGAAGGGCCGGGTCAGGGGTACGATTTCGGTCTTTAAACCCACTTCCTTATCCCAACCCTCTTCAGCGCCGAAGGCGGCCACATAGGTCTTGGTCTGGTGGATGATATATTTATTTTCCGCCGGTTCCCAGTAAGGCGCGGGGTCAAGATAGAAGGCGTAAATTCCCGGCTTTTTCAAGGTGTAGGTGGTTTTCCAGGCCTGCTTATCCAAAACCTTGGTTTCCTGGAGGGTGCCTAAGAGATCGGTTTTTTCTTTCCCGGAGACCACGCCGAACTTCTTGGGTTTGGCCATGTCCATGCCTTTCTGCTCAAACGGGTGGCAGAAGGCCAGGGTCAATCCCAGGTTAGCGTCGTCGCCCTGCATCACCATGGATTTGTCCGGTAGGATCACGCCGAAATGGGCTTGGCAAACGCCGGCCAGGCCCAAGACGAGCATCAGGCACAAACAGAGTGCAAAACAACGTTTCATGACTTCCCTCCATTCAAGATTGAGTATTAGCAGGCACGGCCTGCGGTGCATACCGGGGAACTAATTCCCCATCTTGCGCCAGGCCTCCCAGTTGGGACGGCCCTGGGAATCGCGCAAGAACAGAACATAATCCGCTTTGGTGAGTTCGTAGGCGGTCGCCTGCAACTTCCCGTCTTTTTCCTTTTCGCACATCCCTTTGACCCGCACTTCGTCTCCGGGGTTGAGTTCAAAATCTTGGCGCTCTACATACCAGACCGGACCTATGTGAACCAGCACTTGGCCATGGTCTTTGGTGTCCAGGATTACGGCCATACCGGGATGCATACCCTCTTCCAAGGTCTCGGTAAGCACCTTTACCACCTTGCCAGGTTGGTCAAAGGGTTTGCAGACACCCTTCAGCTGACACACATAAGGGGCATAAGGACAGGGCCGAAAGCCCTGGCCACGGCCGCTCCAAGCTGGGCCGGCCTGCACCAAGCACCACACCAAGAAACCCAAAACGCCCGCTCCAACGAGCTACCACCGTTTCATACGATAATCCTCCTTTTGGCATTTTTAAAAAGCATATACCATGGATAACATCGGCGTCAGCGCGGTATCGGTGTTTTTGCCTACCAGGTCGATATTCAGTCCCACGGCCAGGGAGAATTTATCCGTGGCCATGTATTCGATGCCGGGCAGCACCGACACTAAAGCCGCTGGGGCCAGGTTGGCTTTCTGGCCGAACAGACGCCCGCCATCCCAAGAACTGGTGAGTTCCAGGAGGGCGACCCATTTTTGGGTTATGGGATATTCCGCCGCCAGGTTCACGGTGATAATGTCCCGGGGGTAGTTGCGCACATTGGTGGCCCTGGGATCGCCTTCCTCCAGTTCGCCGGTGGCCATGCCGTTGTCATCGAATACCGACACCAAGGGGCTGCGGTCCTCCCTGCCGCTGAACGCGGTCTGCATGGTGTACCAGAGATTGCCGTAAAAGATGAAGGGCTTGACGTACTTGGAGAGGTTCAGGCCGGTGGTAAAGGCAAAGGCCCCCCCGCCAATTTCATCGGTTCCTAACCGCCCGGGATTAAAATGTCTGAAATGACCGGTGGGAAAATCAGTCGCGAACAGGGCGGTCACGGTGGGCCGGGTCTCGGTCTCCTCCACCAGGCGGTACTTGAAGGTCAGGTTGATGTCGCCGATGCCCCCGAAATCGGCGTTGCGCTCCCGATTCGGCCCGAGCTCGTTGACGCTGCCGGCCCAGTTGTGGATGTAGGGAACATCCACAAAGACCTCCAGGTTGTTCCACAGGCCGTAGGTGAATTTATAATCCATGCCAAAAGTCTTGAAATCGCCGCCCGGCGTAACCCGTCGCCAGTTCTGGGTCAAGCTCCTGGTGACGAAACCCAGGCCAAAGGTGGGTTGGATGGCGAATTGCCCCTTTTCAATCGGGATGGCGGTGTCGGTGATGATGGGCCCGAAGGTGGAGGGGCATTCAGCCTCTTTGGCCTCCTCCTTTTTCCCTTCTGCCTTGGCGCCTTCCTTCCCCTCCGGCTGGAATCCTTCTCCCCGCCCGCCAACCTCTTCGACAGCCGCGGTCCTTAGCTCGCCGGCGGCGCCGGCCTCCCTTACCGCCCATCCTGCCGTGGGCATGGCCAGAGCCAGGACAAGCAGCAGAACGAAGAAATAACGTAATTGTTTCATAACTATTCCCCCCCTTGGTTAGGTTGTGATAGGTTGACAGCAATGTCCATGGACATGGCAGCATTCCTTAACGGTGTGATTTAAAAAATCTTGCTCATGGGAGACGATCATGAAAGCGATGTCCAGACTCTTAAGAATGTGGATGAGACGATCCTTGGTTTTCTCATCCAGGCCGGCGGTAGGTTCATCCAGCAGGAGCAACTGCGGCTGCATAGCCAGGACGGTGGCCAGTGAGACCAGCTTCTTCTCGCCCCCGGAGAGCTTATACGTCACCCGGTCTTCGAAGCCGTGCAGACCCAGCCGCTCCATGGTCTCCCGGGCGATTTGTATCGCCTCGGCCGGCGGCTTCCCCTGATTCAAGGGACCGAAGGCTATGTCTTCCAGGACGGTGGGACAGAAGAGTTGATCGTCGGCATTTTGAAACAGCAGGCCCACCTTTTGCCGGACATCGACAAAATCCTTCTCTTTTTTGACTTCCTGCCCGAAAATGACGATGCTCCCCGCCTGGGGGCGCAACAGTCCCATGATCAGGTGCAAGAGGGTAGTCTTGCCGCAGCCGTTGGGACCGATGAGACCGAGGTGTTTGCCCGGCAGGAGTTGAAAGTTAAAGTCCTGAAAAACCGGCTGAGGGGCTCCGGGGTATGCAAAGGCGATGTTGTGCAACTCAATCAGGGGTTCATTCATGCAACATACCCTCACAGGAGGTTGGGCATCCGCCACTCCAGATAGAGGAGCTCAGCCAGCGCCACCATGGCCATCATCACAAAAATCCCATCGCGCCGCTGCCAGGAAAAGGTTCGCAGGCTGTAAAAGACCCCGTGAAAACCACGGCACAACATGGCCTGGAAAACGCGGTCGGCCCGGTCATAGCTGCGCACCAGCAGCATCGCCGCCAGATAGGCGTAGCTGCGATAGGTGTGAAGATCGGTGCGCGGCTGAAATCCCCGGATTTTCATGGCCTGGACCAGACGGTGGTATTCTTGCTCAAAGACATACAGGTAGCGGTAGGTAAACAGGAGCAAATGGCACAGCTTGTCCGGCAACCGCAAATCATGCATTGCCTGTCCCAAAGTAACGATCGGCACGGTGGCGACCAGGGCAATCAGGGCGATGATAATGGCGTTGGATTTCAGGGTGATCAAACCGGTAAAGACCAGTCCCTGCCGGGTGGCGGACAGAGGCCCGAAGTGCCACACCACATCTCCCGGATAGGTCAGCGGCAAGACGAACCAGAGAAAAAAAATAAAACTGTTCACCGCCAGCAGCCGGGCGATCACTTTTTTCAGGGGGAGACGAGCCAGGGCCAGGCAGATAAGGGCCAGCGCCAGTCCGGCCAGGGGCGCAACATAGCTCTTGGACACGGCCATCAGGACGGCAAAGAGTCCGGCCACCACGATTTTGCCCCGGGGGTCCAGGCGATGCATTAGAGAAGTTCCTTCGGAAAAGGGCTCCTGAATGGCACTCAAGGATTATTCTTCCTTTTGCTGAGGAAGTAAGCCCCCAGGCCGAAGAGGCCCAGGATATAGCCGATGCCGCCGATGATGTCCGTCGGAGTAGTGCGGTGGATAGTCAAATCGGTGAGCATCTCCTTGATGGGGGCGAGCTGGCGCTCCAGGGCCTTATTCAAGGCCTCTTCCAGCATTTGCCGGTCGATGTTGGCGGCTTTGGTTCCCGGAGATACCGGAGCTGGTGTCGCCGCCGGGGCGGGAGCGGCGGCTTTCCCCGGTGTCGCTCCGGTCAGATAGCTGTCGGCCTTGAGCAGCCATGCCCCCCGGTGGCCCATGGCCGCCTCCACCACAATATTAAGATCCATCTTCTGCGCCGCGGCATCGGCGGGGATTTTAAAGGAGAATTTCCCCTGGTCATCGGTTTGCCCGCTCAACAGGACCTTGCCGGTTTTTTGGTCCTGGACCAGGATCTTGCCCTGGCGCACCGGCGTGTCGGGGATGAACTTGCTTTCCGTGTGGATGGTGCCGCCCTCGGCATAGGCGAAGACCAGGACTCGATGGGCCAGGGCGGGGGTCGTGAAAGCACAACTAATCAGAATCAAGAAGATTCCTTGAAGCCAGAGGGCCGGCAGTCTGTATCTGAAGAAAAAACGTCTTTTAGGCATAAATTCCCTCCAACATTTCGGGGCGGACTTTTTTGAGAAACCGGAAGATAAACAGCGTAATGATGCCCTCGATGATCATCACCGGGATATGCGCCAAGAGAACCAGTTCGGCCACTTGGAGAAATGCCTGACCGGTGGTGATTAAGGCCGTGGCCACCAGCAATCCGCTCAACAAAATACCCGTGACCCCGCAGGCAAAGGCAGCCATTGCGGCGGGCATCCCTTGACGGCGCAATAAACCGCGATAGGCATAAAAACAGATGACCGCGGGCGCCGCCATAGTGACCGTGTTCACCCCCAACACCGTCAGTCCCCCGAACTGGAAGAGCAGGGCCTGCAGGAACAGAGCGATGAGGATGGCGGGGAAGGCCATCCAGCCCAGCAGCAGCCCCATGAGGCCGTTAAGTACCAGGTGCGCGCCCACCGGGCCCACCGGCACATGAATGAGGGAGGCCACGAAGAACGCCGCCGACAGGATGGCCACCCGGGGGATGGCCTCATAATCTAATTTTTTCAGGCCGATGGCGCATCCCACCACCGCCAGAGCGGCGCCTCCACCCAACACCGCCGGAGAAAGCACTCCTTCGGAAATATGCATGTCTTTCCTTCCTGGATGTCTTGATTCATAAAGGTCGGACGTACGCTTCACCCCAAAGACCACAAAAAAAGGCCACGAAGGCACCCTTCCTCAAGGAAGGGTTACAAGCCTTCATGGCCTTGAATCTTTTATTTGGTGATCGCGTACCCTGGGGCTTCTTACCCCGGATTTTTCTGTTACTTATATGAGATATCGAATTAATGCAAGGGAAAATATCTTCGGAACAACCGGGATTAAGTCGGAATCTGACGGCTCCATGATATCAGACCCTCATTTTCCTGAAAAAATTTCTTGACAGAACACTTTGATTGCAATACATCTCTCAAGACATTGATCCTGGGGCTGAAGCTCCAAAAATATTTACAGAAAACCTGTAATTTTATCGTGGCCACGAAGGCGACTCGTTTCTTTAGAGCACCTTGGTGGCTTTTTTTATTGGGCGCGGTAAAAACTAATTCGGCCTGGCCGGGCAAGGGCGATCATGCATGGCTGTCAGGTGAAGTCACTCTTTTTTCATGATGGAATATCGGTTATGCCAGCAGCAACGCGCGTCTGGGGGGTTCTCATTTCCGCCTTGTGCCATGGACTCATCCTGCTCATTCCCATTTCCCTGGCCACCAAGGCCCCTCAGTCATATCCGCCCGTAGAATTTGTCATGACCCTGGCGGAGAAACCGATGGTCAGTGAACCGCCGCCTCGGGTGGTGGAGCCGGAACGGGTGCGGCCCAAGACGAAAATCAAGCCGCGACCTCAACCCAAGCCTATCATTACCGAACCGGTGGAAACGAAAACCTTCATACCGCAGCCGGTGGCCGCCGCCAGGCCGCAGCCGGCTCCCGCCCCTGCCGGCCCCCGCGTTACGGAATTCGGCAGCGCCACCGGCCCGGCCTTCCTGCGCCGGGTCATGCCGGTCTATCCGGAGCAGGCCCGGCGGCGGGGCCAGGAAGGCAGAGTGGTGCTGCGGCTGACCATTGATGAACGGGGTAATCTGCTCAAGGTGGAGGTGTTGGAAGCCGGGGGTTTTGGCTTTGAGGAAGCAGCGGTGGAAGCGGTTAAACGTTCCTCGTTCCGGCCGGCCACGATCAGAGGCGAACCGGTGGCCTCCATTGCCAGGCTGCCGATAAGGTTTGTTTTACGGAATTAAAGAGGGCACAACAGCGTGTTCCCACTTCTGACGGAAAGGAGGTAAAGAGGCAATCGCAGACCCGGCGCGGCGGCATTAAGGAAAAGACGGGGAAAGCAGCGGCGCAATAACCGCCGGTCCAGGCAGCAGGACAGGCGCAAAAATCAGGGCAGGGGCTGACTTTGGCAAGGCCGCCCTGCCCTGAAAGAACCTCGGCAACAGACGGCCGTTAACCGTACACGTGTGTCCAAGGCCCTCGTTTTTCAATGTAAGGAAAAATGGGGAGGAAGACAAGGGGAGAGGAGAAAAAAATGAATTTTAGCTGGTTATTCATGGGGATATTGCTGTTCACCCTTGGCGCCGCACCAGCCTTTGCCGCCGAACCGGCACCCATTCCTGCGGCCCAAGAAGCCTCTACCACGACCAAAGAAGACACTCCTACCAAAAAAAAAGCCACTCCTAAAGCCAAAGAACAGGCCATGCCCGAGGTGGTGGTGGAAACCGAACGCCTGATGGAAAAACAGGACAAGATCACCATCAAGTCCGAAGGCCTGCCCGCGAATGTGAATATCATCACTAAGGAAGATGTGAAGAACATGCCGATCCTGCACTGGACGGACATGTTACGCGCAGTGCCGGGAGTTCGAATTCAAAATTTTAGGGGATATTTTCCACCCGCAATTTCCATGCGGGGCTTTCAGAGCTGGCGTGGCTCCGAAGTTGGTATTTTTATTGACGGCGTGCCCATGAATCAACCTCAGGGCGATATGAACGGCCAGGCGAACATTGGCTGGCTGATGCCGGAGATAATTGAGCGTATCGAGGTGATCAAGGGGCCTTTTTCCGCACTTTATGGGGATTTTGCCCTGGCCGGGGTCATCAATATCGTCACCAAAAAATCCGACCCTTCTCCCAGTCTGGCCGGCTATGGGGGCACGTATAACACCGGGCGGGCAGTAGGCGTCGTCAGTTCCGAATCCTGGGGTAAATCATTGTGTAACATAACGCCTTTCTTCGCATGGGAAGGCTTTACCCAGGACGGCTATCAGCAGTATGCCGAACTCCAACGGGTCAACCTGTTCAACAAGCTCTCTTGCCCTTTGTGGGAGGGCAATGTGTCTGTGCGCCTTCATTATTCAGATGAGTCCGGAGTGGACCCCGGCCGACTGCCTTTGGATAGAGTCAAAGCAGGGATGCTGGAACCTACGACCGGCTTTGATAACACCTGCCGCAATGATAATGAAGAGTTGGACGTGGTTCTTAAATATGACCCCAAGGGAGGAGAAGAGGGGTTCCATGGCACCGTGTTCTATACACACAATCTGTGGCAGAGATGTTCTCTTAATCTTAATCTTACGAACCAATCGCGCTCCAACTATAGAACCAACTACTTGGGGTGGAAGCTGCTTTACGATTACCGGCCCTTTGATTGCCTCTCCCTGGTCGTCGGCAACGATCTGCGAAATGATGAAATCAAAGGCATCAAAATGAACAGTTATCGTTATAACTTTAACATAACCCCTACCTATGCCACCTACATTCGCCAGTTCAGCACCGGATTTTTTGCCCAAGGGCAGTACAAGCCATTTTCTTTCATTAAATTTGTTGGTGGCCTGCGCTACGATCTCTTTAACATCGACGTGGATAACAAATTAAATCCCGCCAATTCCGGGACCGCCTACCCCACCATCTTCAGCCCCAAGGTTGGTTTGGTGATCACCCCTTATAAGGACATCAATATCTTCGCCAACAGAGGGCAAGGGTTCCGCTCTCCCAGCTCTACGGAATTGTCCCCGGCGACTGGCACTAAAAACTTTGATTTAGATGTAGCCAAGTTAAACACCTGGGACGTGGGCATCAATACCTTGCTATTCAAACGGCTCTTTATCAGCTTTGATTATTACAGCACCATACTACAGCGGGAAACGTGGCGTAATCCCGCGACCCAGATGTATGAAAATCTCGGAGATTCAAAGCGTACAGGTTTTGAAATTGAAGCCAAAATCTTCCTTACCCCAGAACTGACCATTTATGGCAGTTATTCAGATGTGCGGGGGCGGATCAAACATCCGCAGACGATCGGCCAGTATTATATCCCGTATCTATCCCCGAATACCTCCACGGTGGGGTTCGAATACCACAAGACCTGGCATAAGGTTCACCGGTTCGGAGTGAATTGGTACTACTTGAGGTATAGCCGGGCGCCCATGACCACGAATGGCATCATCATCAGGCCTCAATACGACCGTTATCTGATGAAATTACTGTACGGTTACAATAAATGGACTGCCTCGATGGATGTGGCTTTAAGCCCCCGCAGATATTCCTCGGAATATATGGATTATTCCAACGGGTTTTATTATACACCCCAACCCAAGTGGGAGTTGCTGTTTGGACTGAAATATCAGTTTTAATTAAACCCCTACTCTAACGTTGAAACATGATTTGCTTAGAATAAAAACTGTTCTCTATTGAGAACATAATAAAAAGGAGGAGTTTCATGAAAAAGTGTCTCTTATTTATTTTGGCCTTAACCCTGCTTTCTGCTTCAGCCCTCTATGCGCATGATACTTGGGTGGCTAAAGAAGGCGACGCATTTGTGGTGATGAACGGGCACCATGGCAAAGGCGAACCCTATAAACCCGCATATGTCAAGGGAGCCAAGGCGTATGACGCCTCCGGCAAAGAGATTGCGGTCACCCTGAAGCCCCAGGATACCCGGGTTCTCCTAACTCCGGCAAAGGAGCCGGCGTTGGTGACGGTCATTTATGCTCCGGGGGCATGGGTCAAGACTCCTGAAGGGTGGAAAAATCTCTCTAAACGTGAAGCCAAAAATGTAAATGTCATCGAATCGGGTGAATGGGTAAAAAACGTCAAGCATATTTATTTGTGGAACGAACGTTTTAGCAAACCTCTGGGAGCTAAGATGGAAATTGTGCCGTTGAAAAATCCTCTGGCCTTGAAGGTGGGAGAAACTCTACCCTTGGAGGTCTTTTACGAGGGCAAGCCTTTGGCCGGGGCTGCGGTGAAAGCGGCAGGTGTTGGGAAAGATGAGCTGAAAACCGATCCAAACGGGCGGGCGGAGGTGCCCATTAAAGAGAAAGGCCTTAACCTCGTGGTGGTTACCCGCAAAACCACCACCCCAAACAACCCCGACTCCGATATTCTCTATGAGGCGGCCCATATTGCCTTTGAGGTGAAGTAAGAAATGCCCTATTTCCGGGCAGTCGCAGGTGAGCTCAGGGCTCAACGGCAGTAGGTGATGCCGTGTTTTCCCTCACAACCATCCCTCTCCCCTGCCTGGGGGAGAGGGGTATTTTAAGGACTTTTCACAGGCTGGCGGTTAAACCCCGTTCCGTTGTGTCCGCTGGTCGCGAGGTATAAAAATGCTGCAGTACTTCCTCAAGGGCGGGCCGGTCATGTGGCCCATTCTCCTGTGTTCGGTGGCGGCCCTGGCCATCACCATCAATAAAGCCTGGCAGTATTTCCAGGTGCGGCGGGATGTCGGCCGGCCGTTGGAGGATATTCAAAGCAGCGGCAGCCGGTTCCTGGGGCCGGTCCTTCAAGCCGTACAGCAGGGTTTAAATGACCGGCAGATTTCCATGGTGGGCTCCCGGGAGCTCAAGAACCTGGAAACCGGCCTGGGATCGTTAAACCTCATTGCCGTCATCGCGCCCCTGTTGGGGCTGACGGGCACGGTCACCGGCATGATCAAGGCCTTTCAGGTTATCGCCGTTATGGGAACCAATGTCGATCCCTCGCTGCTGGCCGCCGGCATCTGGGAGGCCCTCATCACTACCGCGGCGGGGCTGTTCGTGGGCATCCCGACCCATATCGCCGCCCACTATCTGGACCGGAGCCTGGATGAAGTCGCCTTGCGGATGAAAGAGATCACCCTGGAATTGCGCGAGGGCGGCCATGATTGAATTTGCACGGCGCAAGAAAAATCACCAGCACATCAACCTCACCCCCCTGGTGGACGTGGTCTTCTTATTGCTGCTCTTTTTCATGCTCACCTCTCATTTTGTCGCCGCCCCCACCATCAAGATCGCCCTGCCGGACTCCAAAACCTCCGAGCCGGAAGTGAAGGAGGAGGTGATCATCACCGTGGCCAAAGACGGCACCCTCTTTCTTGATAAAGACCGGATAATGCTCACCGGTCTGCAATATTCCCTGCAAGAGAAACTCAAGAAGATGAAAAAACCCTCGGTGCGCATCAAGGCCGACCGGGAAGCGATGCTGGGGGTGGTGGTGAATGTCGTCGATGAGATACGTCTGTCCGGGGCTGGGGCTTTCAGTATCGAAACGGAAAAAAAAGGAGGTGAAGGTCCCAAATGATAAACCTGCGCCTATTTTCAAGCCTCGGGGCTGTGCTCCTTATGGTCCTGCTGTTGTCCTCACAGATTTTTGCCCATGGGGTGGAGGGGACAGTTCATCCAGGGGGGCTGGCGGTGGCCTGTCGGTACAGCACCGGGGAAGTTATGGATTATGCCAAAGTTAAGGTTTTCGCTCCCGGGTCAAGTCAACCCTTCCAGGTGGGAAATGCCGACAAGAACGGGCGTTTCTGCTTTTACCCCGATTCGCCGGGAGAGTGGCGAGTAACGGCTGAGGATGGCATGGGACACCGGCTGGAGGTAAAAGTGCCGGTGACGGACCTGGATTCCGTAATAAAAAATCTGCCGACTACCGGAGCCGGTACCGTTGCCGATAGCAAGATCCTTAGAGTTCTTACCGGATTATCGGCACTATTTGGAATATCCGGTTTTTTCTTCTGGTTAAAAGGGAAAAAATTAAACAAGGCCGCAAAAAACCTGAAAGCTAACTCATCCCCGGATTCCCCATAGCCCCAGGCAAAAGGCTCGAGGGGAGGAATTGCCTCAAGGCGGTTCGGGCCTCCCTCCCCCTCCCCCCTTGCGGCCGGCGACCGTCATTTTTCCACCAAAATAATCTTATGATTTACCAGGTTAAGCCGTTGAATATCTGCCTTGATTACGGTCTGCTCGCCAAAGATGTTGACCAAACGCAAGTCATCGCCGTCTTGCTCAATAATGTCTACATCTGACAGCAGCAATTCCTCCTGGCCATTTCTCAGAACATAGGCACTGGCTTCACACATTTTCGAGTAACTCCTTGAGTCGTTTGGAGACCACCTTTTCAACCATGTGGGGCAGTGGTTCCGGGATGACACCCACAATTTCCACCCCGGTCCGGGGCAGGGGGAGGAGAATTTTAAGAGCCGGGGCCGAAGCGACGGCCTCGGCAATCCGGGGAGTCACTTCCCCCATCATGGCGTTGGCTACAATGATGGATAGGCTTCCTAAGATAACGTCTGCGGTGGGCACAGTCTGAACAATGGCGTTTTCGCCGCTGGCGCCTCGGTTGGCCCGGGCCTTCATCATTTGGGAGGTGGCCACCTCGTTGGTCCCCAGAGCAATGACCACGTGCTCCTCCCGGTAAACCTCCTTGAGACGCCTGATCAAGGCCGCCCCGATGCCGCCTCCCTGGCCATCGATAACGCAGATGCGCACCTGTTTCTCCTCATAGACAGCCCGATTCTTGTTGGAGATACTGACGGCAGGTCTCCGGAACCATACCTTCGATCTTGCCGCCGTAACATTTGGCATTTTGGAGGCTTTTGGATTTTCAAAAATCTTCCACCCCGACAAAGCCTCCGGCTTTTTCCCCTGCAAAAAAAACCACGAATACCCGGCGCCTTCAAGCGCCCAAGCCTTCGTGGCTATTAAATTCCCTTACCTGATTATTGTTTCCAGGGTTTCATGCCCTGAGCTATCTTATTTATTACTAGAGATATTGACGGATTTCAAGGGAAAAATGTTCTATAGGAATCCTGGGTTCGTTGGCTCAGACAGTTCCAAAACCATCGGGGCATTGCGCATCCTGGATTATGGCGCAAGGCGCGCAGCATGGTTTGAATTAACGTTCATCTATCGCAAAAAGAGGTACCAACAATTATATGGAATTTGACCCCCTCCAGTGAGAAGGTAATGTAAAATTGCAAATCGCTGCCCTCTATCAACACCTGAAATAAAAATTTTATGTAGATGAGATATTTATCATATATGGCATTTATGTCCTCCCGGATTGTAAACTTTTACCACCCAATATCGGGGTTAATCTGATCTCGATTTGATGGCTGTCGCCTCAAATCTTGGTCATCAGAATTAATGCTCCTTCAGGTACGCATTCCCACGGTCGATCACCACGTCATCTTCCCGGCACTTGCCCTTGAGTTTGTCCAGATAGATCATCAGGGCCCCGGCGTCTTTCAAAGGAAACCACACCCCTTTCTCCCCGGCCGGGGGCGGCGGTGGCGTCGGCTGGGAATAAAGGACCGGTGCCTCCGGCATGGGGGGCTTGGGGAGGGTGAGATAAGGCTTAACGGTCCCGCAGCCGATTAAAAGAATCAGCGAGGCCAGCAGCGTCGCCAGCCTCCACCTTTTGACGAGTCTCCTCCACCACCTTCTCCACCTCATGCTGCACCTCCTCGCGCCCTTGGGCGATTTCCATCTGGGCCTGGTAGCCATCAGCCCGGGCCTCGGCTTTGTCGGCCTTGTTCTTGTAGTATTTTCCCCATAGATAGAAACCACCTATGGCGCCCAACACCCCGAGGATTTTCCCCAGGGGGCCAAGGATCAAAGATAGAAGTATTTCCATGTCACTCCCCTTTGGCGGCGATGGCCCCGGGTTTCCCCGGAGTGCCAAAAATTTTATCCTTCCAGTTCTCCAGGGCCCCGGCCTTGGAA
>JAHIKF010000523.1 GCA_018897875.1 Pseudomonadota bacterium
CAAACTCCGCCGCTGCATCAGCAGCCGCAGCTGCATGGCCTCCTGGCGCCCGGCCAGGGCCCAGAGGTTTAAAGGCGGGCCCGGGGCCGCGGCCGCGAAACCCGCCGCCGCGGCCTGGCAGGCCTCCTCGTCGGCGATATAGGCCGCAATGGCCCCGCTGATGGCCGCCAGGATGTGGGGGTTTACCGTTGCCATGGCCAATCTCCTCTATAAGTGAGCGGTGAGCAGTAAAATCGCACTTTCCGCTTCTACCCACCAATTCCCCCTTTAACCAAGGGGGACTTAAACGCTGGTCCCGTAAACGTGCCGGGCACATTCGCTTCTGGGCGACCCAGCGGGTCGCCCCTACTGCTCACTGCTCACTGCTCACTGCTCACTAAACCGGGATATTGCCGTGCTTCTTGGCCGGCAACGTCTCCCGCTTGGTGCTCAGGATCTCCAAAGCCTCGATGAGCCGGGGCCGCGTCTGACTGGGCGTGATCACCTGGTCCACAAAGCCTCGCGATGCCGCAATGTACGGGTTGTAGAGCAGGTTCTCGTAGTTGTCGATGATCTCGGCCCGCTTGGCCACCGGGTCTGCCGCCGCCTTGATCTCTTTCCGGAAGATGACGTTGGCCGCGCCCGAGGCCCCCATCACCGCGATCTCGGCAGTGGGCCAGGCGATGACCATGTCCGCGCCCAGGTCCTGGGAGCACATGGCCAGGTACGAGCCGCCGTAGTCCTTCCGGGTCACCAACGTGATCTTGGGCACCGTGGCCTCGGAGTAGCACCACAACAGCTTGGCCCCGTGCCGGATGATGCCCTGCCACTCCTGGTCGCTCCCCGGCAGGTACCCGGGCACGTCGGCGATGGTGAGCAGCGGAATGTTGAAGGCGTCGCAGAAGCGGATGAACCGCGTGGCCTTGTCCGCGGCGTCGCAGTCCAGGCAGCCCGCCAGCACGCTCGGGTTGTTGGCGATGATGCCCACTGCCCGCCCGCCCAGCCGCGCCAGGGCCACCACCATGTTGCCGGCGAATAGGGCGTGGGGCTCGAAGAACTCCCCGTCGTCCACGATGGCGCGGATAACGTCGTGCATGTCATATGATTGCGCCGCGCTGTCCGGGATAATGCTGTCCAACTCCGGGGCCTCGCGGCCGGCAGGATCGGCGGTGGGCATAAGCGGCGGGTCTTCCAGGTTATTGTTGGGCAAATAGCTGAGCAGCCGCTTGATCTGGTCGATGGCGTCGGCGTCGGACTCGCACGCGAAGTGGGCCACTCCGGACTTGGTGTTGTGGGCCATGGCGCCGCCCAAGGCCTCGAAGCTGATCTCCTCCCCGGTGACGCTCTTGATGACGTCCGGCCCGGTGATGAACATGTAGCTGGTGTTCTTCACCATAAAGACGAAGTCGGTCATGGCCGGGGAGTAGACCGCGCCCCCGGCGGTGGGTCCCATGATGGCGGAGATCTGGGGGATCACCCCGCTGGCGATGGCGTTCCTATAGAAAATCTGCCCGTAGGCCGAGAGGGAATCCACGCCCTCCTGGATCCGGGCCCCGCCGGAGTCGTTGAACCCCACAAACGGCACCCCGGCCTTCAACGCCAGGTCCATGACCTTGCAGATCTTCTTGCTGTGCATCTCCCCCAACGACCCGGCCCGGGAGGTGAAGTCCTGGGCAAAGGCGAACACCGGGCGATTGTTCACCCGTCCAAAGCCGGTAACCACCCCGTCCGCCGGGATCTCCACCTTCTCCATGCCGAAGTTGACGCACCGGTGCGTCACAAAAATATCGGTCTCCCGAAAGGTCCCCGGGTCAAAGAACAAATCCAGCCGCTCCCGGGCGGTGAGCTTGCCGCTGGCACGCTGCTTCTCCACAGCCTTGGCCCCACCCATCCCCTTGATCTGCTCCTCCTTCTCCTTCAACTCCCGGATCTTCTCGGCCACGGTCTTCATAGGCGGTTCCTCTTCAACCAAAAGTATGCTGCAGGTTTGCTGTATAGGGGCGGACCGGTTTGTCCGCCCGGGGCGCACCCTTAGGGGCGCCCCGACAAAAGACGAGAACTATCTATTTGAATGCAATCCGGCAAAGACTACAGGGATAGACATTGAGACAGCATAACGGGAAGCGACACAAATAGAAATCGGGCAATCTATGATTTGTTTGTCAGAATTTTTCTTACAGGGAGGTTGGCGGCCGGGCCTTATACCAAGTTCTCATGCAAATGCAACAAACTCGCTCGCTAACCTATTGATATTAAAAATCTTTTTAACAGAAAGCCGAAAACGGTATTAGAGATCCACGAGCCGGTTCTGGAGGGCAAACCGCGACAGCTCGGCATTGTTCCGCAGGTTGAGCTTTTTCAGCAGACGGGCGCGGTAGGTATCCACGGTCTTGGTGCTCAGGTTATAGGCCCCGGCAATCTCCCGGACCGTCTTACCCAGGGCCAGGTGCCGGAGAACCTGGATTTCCCGGGTGGACAGGGAATCCAGGGGGAGGCAGCCATGGGCGCCCCTGGCCAGACGCAGAGCCAGGGCCTCGGCGGCAGCATCGGTGAGGAAGCGCCCGCCGGCATGCACCTTGCGGATGGCTTTCACCAGCAGTTCCGGGGCCGACCGTTTGGTGATGTACCCCATGGCTCCGGCCTCAATGGCCCGGACCACATACTGCTCCTCCTCGTGCATGGTGAGGATGAGAATGGGCAGTTTTGGGTGGGAGAGGCGCAGCCGGCTGACGACTTCCAGGCCGTCCAGACCGGGCATGGAAATATCAACGACGGCTACCTCCGGCGAGGTCTCCTGAACCCGGCGGATGGCCTCCTGGCCGTCGGCGGCTTCGGCCACCACCTCCATGTCGCCGCAGTCTTCCACGAGGCGGCGCAGGCCGGCTCGGACAATGTCGTGGTCGTCGGCGAGAAGGACCCGGATCACCTTAAGCGCTCCTGGTGCCATCGGCGGGTAATTTGAAACACACTTTCGTCCCCTTCCCGGGCCGGGACCGGATCTCCAGGCTGCCGCCCAAAAGGCCGGCGCGCTCCCGCATACCGACCAGCCCCAGGCACTCGGAGGCCGCAATCTCCTGGAGATCGAAGCCCCGGCCATTGTCCGCCACGGCCAGGGTCACCATGCCCTTTTTCGGTTCGAGGCTCACCTTCACCTGGGTGGCCGCGGCGTGCCGGGTGACGTTGGTTAAGGCCTCCTGGACGATGCGATACGCGGCCGTAGCCCCGATGCCGTCGATGTTGGGCACCTGGCGGTGCTTGAAGGTGCAGGCAATTCCGGTGCGTTTTTCAAAATCGGCGATATACCACTCCAGGGCATCGATGAGGCCCAGATCGTCCAGCACCCCGGGGCGCAGGCGGGTGGCCAGGCCCCTGACCTCATCAATGGTGTGGTCGATGAGCCCGCACATGGCCAAGGCCCGGTCGCCGGCCTTCGGGTCTGGCGCCTGCAGGCGTTCGCTGAGCCACACCGCATCCATGCGGAGGGCGGTGAGCACCTGCCCCAGTTCATCGTGCAGTTCCCGGGCGATGGCCTTGCGCTCCTTCTCCTGGCTGGCCATGATGCTCCCCGAGAGACGCCGCAGCTGATCCTGGGCTTGCTTGAGTTCGGTGATGTCCGTGGCAATGCCGCACAGGCCGGTGGGGGTTCCCTGCTCGTTATACAGGGGAAATTTCACCGACAGGTAGGTGCGCCGGCCATCGGGCGGGGGCATGGCCTCTTCGGCCTGGCAGGGCTGCCGTAGGGCCAGCACCCTTAGATCCGAGGCGCGGATTTGGTCGGCCAAGGCCCGGGGGAACATATCATGGTCGCATTTCCCGCGGATTTGCTCCTGGCTTATCTTAAACAACTCCTCATAGCGGGAATTGACCAGGGTGTAGCGGCCCTCCCGGTCCTTGATATAGACCACCGAAGGCGTGTACCGGAGAATGCTGTTGATCTCCCGGGTCTGCTCCCGTACCTGGCGTTCCAGGTCGCTGGAGTACCGCCTCAGTTCCGCCTGGGCATATGTAAGCGCCGCCTCCGCCTTTTTCCGCTCCGAGAGGTCCCGGGCCAGGCAGACGCTGCCGATGGTGCGGCCCTGGTCATCCTTGAGCAAACTGATGGAGATATCCATGGGGACGATGGTGCCGTCCTTTTTCTTCATGAGGATCTCAAATTCTCTCACCACGCCGTCGCGGCGCAGCCTCCCGAGCATGCGGTCCAATTCATCGGGGTCGGCGTAGAGCTCGAAGGCCGTCTTGTCGGCTAATTCTTCCAGATGGTAGCCGTAGATTTCCGCCGCCCGCCGGTTCCACAGGATAAACCTGCCCTCCCGGTCAACGATGCCGATAGCATCCACCGAGTTAGCGATGACGTTTTCCAGGTATTCCTTGGTCCGCTTGAGTTCGGCCTCAGTCCGCTTGCGTTCCTCGATTTCCTGTTTCAGCTGCTGATTGGCTTTCACCAGTTCCGCGGTGCGCTCGGCGATGCGGTGTTCCAGTTCGTCGTAGGCCCGGCGCCGCGCCTTTTCGGCCAGCTTCCGGTAGTCTTTAAATATTTCCAATTCAGCGATGCGCCGACGCAAAGTTGACAGCTCTTCAATCAGCTGCGCCTTGGTTTTATCTGAGTCACCCATGTCAACTTTCTTCTGGTCAATTCCTGATGAGTAATCGCGCCACGAAAACCATAACCTCAATCTTTCGGCTCTATAAAGAATACCTTATTTCCCCTCCGGCCGGAAG
>JAHIKF010000524.1 GCA_018897875.1 Pseudomonadota bacterium
CAAGTCAGCCTGTATCAAGGGGGAGTCAGGCAGCGGCAAGAATTTGTGGCAGCCGCTATACCCGCACCACATCCTTTCATAGACCAAAAAGACCGGGGAGACGAATTCCCCGGTCTTTTTTTCCATCCGGAAGCCTGATCTGATGGCTGGTTTTGCCAAAAATTATTGTCGAATGAATCAATGCATCGTGGTCATTCTGAGCGTGGCGCCGAACCTCGGTTTTTTGAGATTCGGCGGTGGCTGCGCGGTCTCAGAATGACCAGCAGGGGCAGTTTGAAGAGATATCGAAGCAGAAAAAGCTCATAGCATTGGCGATAACTTTAAGTAATAAAAAGGGTTTTCATTTTTATCAACAGGCTCAGGTCCCCCTGGATCCGGAATTGGCCGCCCAGGAAGGCCGTGGTGCCGTCCAGCTCCTGCCGGGCGATGGCCAGCCACACCTCCGCCGGAGTTTTAATGGTGATGCTGGGATGGTCAGCCGCTCCCTCATGGAAGGTGGCCTGCCCGTCAGCGATCACCAGGTGGGCGGTGAAGTTTTCGCTGCCGCTGATGTCAAACTGGTAGGTGGCGGTAAAACCCTGGGCCTCGGCCGGGTTCAAGGCCCCGGGCATCATGGCCAAAAGCTCCCGGGCGGTGTTGGGCTCGCCGGAATGGGACTCCGTCCCCGGGTTGGCCTCGGTTTGTGGAGCCTCTTGCTGGTGCTTCCTCGAGGCTTTGGCGGGGATTTCCCCCATAGCGGCTTTTGAACGAGTCTGGCCGACATAGGCCTCGAAGCTCTTAAACAGCCCCAGTTCCTGCCAGTGCTCGTAGTCGGCCGCCATAAAATCCCGGTTTTCTTTGATCAGGTTGCTCATAAATTGCCAATAGCGCAAGTCCTGGTCCGTGGGCGGATAGCGACGGCCTTCCTTTACCGCCCGAGCCAGATCCCGGGCCAGGTCGGCGGCCCGGGCCTCCACCGCCTCCCGTCCCAAAAATTCACCGGGGCCTACGGCGATGGCGGTGAATTTCCCCACAGGAAAGGCGCCGAAGAGCCTGAGGACCTGGCCCAGATAATCGGCTGCCCAGGTTTCGCCGTGGCCGCCGGAGACGCTCAAGGCCAGCCCGGGCTTCCAGTCGCCCCGGGGCCGGTGGCCATACCCCAGGGACCGGTCCAGGAAGGTCTTCATCTGGGCGGTAACATTGAAGATATAGACCGGGGAGGCCAGGATAACGGCATCAGCCTCCAGGACGGTACGGGCCACCGAGTTGTAATCGTCCCGGACCCAGCAGGAGCCGGACTCCAGGCAGGTGGCGCAGCCGGTGCAGAAGCCGATCTGGTATTGACTCAGAAAAATCTCCTCCAGTTCCAACCCCTCCCGGGACAGGTTCTCCCCCAGCATGGTCAGCATTTGGGAGGTATTCCCAAAGCCTTCGTGCGGGGAGCCGTTGACGGCCACCACGCGGTAGTTTTCGGTCATGCTATTCTCCTTTTTCAGTTCTTTTCCGGGCGGGTCAGCCGGATGCCATCCGTCGAGGCGTGGGTGCTCCTGGCAGGTCGGTCCCTGGCCATTCTGCCCTGCCACCCACCCGCGATGGCCCATCTTCGCCCCGGAGGCCCGGCGGACTGGCCGGTTTGCGCCTCAAGGCGGAGGCTGTCTGGCAGCTTAGTGTAATCTTACCCTTTATTGGGCTTCCCGGACAAGGATTTAGCAATAAAGTAAGCAGGTGTCCAGTAATTCTTGATACGTAAGCGTTCAGCTATCAGCTTTCAGCGGTCAGCTTCATGAATCATAACAATTGGTTGTATTATTCCAGTAAATCAATCATTATCGACCAGATTTGATAAGTCCTTGTTTTTGCTGATAGCTGAACGCTAACCTTGATACGCCGCAATCAGGGGAGCACCCCTTTCCCGGCAGAGGGGCGTTTGCCGCCTGATCCGGACTTATCCGGGGTCGGTTTCTCTGGCTTGAAAAGTTCAAAGTTCAAGGTTCAAGGTTCAAGGTTGGGGATAGGCTCATCTTGAACTTTTTATATTTACGGGTGGGCCAAAGGCCCATGAGGGAGTGCCCTTTAATATCGAGTTGCGTTCAAAAAAAATAACGCAGTAAATGGAGGGATGCACCTGTGTGTGCGTCCTCAATCAAGGGCGGACACACAGGTCCGCCCCTACAGAAAAATTGTTGTTTGTCTGCGACTTGGTATAAGGGTGACGGCGGGCGCGTGGGGAGGCCTCGCGGTCTTGACCGGCGGCGCGGTCTCGGTTACATTCACCCCAGGCGCAGGCCTCGTCCAATCTTGCCATACCCGGGAGAAACGTGACTATCCCCATCCGTTTGCAGGAAGTACGCCTGGCCCAGATCGACCTTCCCGAGGCCGCGGCGGAGATGGCGACGGCCCCGGACCTGGACCGCCTGGCGGCGTCCCTCCTGGCAGTGGGGCTGATCAACCCTCCCTGGCTCAAGCCCCAGCCCGGCGGGGACAGGTTTGGGGTGGTCACCGGGGCCAGGCGTCTTCAGGCGGCGGCCGACCTGGGCTGGCAGGAGATAACGGTCCGCCTGGTGCCGGCGGGCACGCCCGATCTTTATTGCCTGCTGGTGCACGTGATGGACAATGCCTTTACCCGGGAGTTCAATCTCCGGGAGCAGGCCGACCTGGCGGTGCGGCTGCTGAGCCATGGCGACCGGGAGACCGTGGTGGGCAGGTACCTCCCCTACCTGGGGCTTCCGCCTTCCCAGGCGTTTCTTTCCCGCCTCATCAAAACGGCTGGCCTGGAGGCCCCCTGGCAGCAGTTGGCAGCTTCCGGCCGCCTATGTCTCACCGCCGCCGCCCGGCTGGCTGATTGGGACCCGGAGGCCCGGGCGGCAGCCTGGCCTTTTTGGGATAGCCTGCGGCTGAGCCAGAGCAAGCAGGAAGAATTGCTGGACCAGGTCGCGATCCTGGCCCGCCGGGAGGGGATTTCCCCGGCTGCCGTCCTGGCGCAAGACGAACTCCGCCGGGCCTTAACTGAGCCGGACCGCACCCCCCAGGAGAGGGTTCAGGCGGTGCGCCGCCACCTGTATGCCCAAGTTTATCCGCGCCTGAGCGCCGCCCGGGAGGCGTTTGACACCGCTCTGGCCCGGCTGGGGTGGAAGCGCAGCCCCCGCCTGCGCCTGCACCCGCCCGCGGTCTTTGAAGGCCCCGATTTTCAGCTGGAGATCAAATTTCGGGACGCCCCGGAACTGCAACAACTCCTGGCCGAAATCGCCCGCCTGACCCAGGCGGATGGATTTGACGACCTGACCCGCCAGTAAATCGCCACCCCGCTCCTTGTAGCTCCTGCAAAAAAAAATGTCTTGACTTCAAATTCTTTTATTCTATGATGAGCCAGAATTGTGAAGTTTACAAAATAGATTAAAGAGGGCTACAATGCTCGTTTTTATCAGCGACCTGCATTTCGTAGATGGCAGCGCGGGAGAACATAATCCGCCCACCAAGGCCTTTGATACCAATTTGACATCAAACGTAGAGTAATGGTATATTGGGCAGGGGCTAAAAAAGATGCGCAAACCTGCCC
>JAHIKF010000525.1 GCA_018897875.1 Pseudomonadota bacterium
AGCACCTGCCCCGTTATCTGGCGGAATTTTGTTACCGCTTTAATCGACGCTTCTGGGAACCCCAAATGTTTAACCGGATGATCACTGCGTGTCTTAATGCTCAAACCGTTACCTTTTCGGAGCTAAGGCAATAAGCGTATTTCATATTAAGATAACCCCATGCAGATCCAGGCGCTGCTCACCCCGGAGAACATCGAACCCAACTTCGCCCCGCTCCCGCCAGAGGTCTGGCCGGCCCTCATCGCCCTGGTCCGCTCCCGGGCCGCCCTATCGGGGGCCCCGGATGATTTTGAGGCAGAAGAATTGCACCTCCTCCACGGCCACCCGAACGAAGGGTTGGCCATCCTGCACAATCTCTCCGCCGCCGTGGACCAGCTCCTCCTCATCCTGGCCCTGGCCCCCGGCGGGGTGACGCTTCAGGGACAGTCCTGCCAAGTGCTGGCGGTGCTGATTTCGCCCCTGAAGGACAGCGGCGCCCATATCCAGGTTCTCTCCCGCCTCACGTCCCTCTTGCGCAGCCGGAGCTTTCGGGAAGAGCTGCTGACGAAAGGCAGCCCTGAAGAGATCATCCGGGCCGTCAGGCGACAGGAGCAGTCGGGCCACGAGAACTACTGGGTCCTCTCCCGGGAAGAGATCATCGAAGAGCTGCAAACGAACCTTCAGGGCCTGACCCCGGAGGAAGCCCGGCGGCGTCTCACCGAGACCGGCCCCAACCGCATCCAGCGCCTGCGGCGCCGGTCCCTCATCCTGCGTTTCGGGGCCAATTTCGTCAACCTCTTTGCCCTGCTGCTCTGGGCGGCCTCGGGCTTTGCCTGGCTGGCGGGCATGACGGAGCTGGCCGCGGCCATCCCCCTGGTCATTCTGATTAACGCGGTCTTCAGCTTCTGGCAGGAGTATCGGGCCGAGAAGGCCATCGAGGCCCTGGCGAAGCTCTTGCCGGCGCATAGCCGACTGGTGCGCAATGGCCAGGTGACGGAAGTGGAGGCTGGGGAGATCGTCCCCGGGGACATCATCCTCCTGGAGGCGGGGGACCAGATCCCCGCGGATGCCCGCCTCATCGAGGCCGAGGATTTTCGGGCGGACAACAGCGCCCTCACCGGGGAGTCGCACCCGGCCTACAAGGTGGCCGACCCGGTGAGCGACGGCCAGGAATTCCTCTGGAACGAAATGCCCAACCTGGTGTTTGCCGGCACCGCGGCGCTCTCCGGCTCTGCCAAGGGAGTGGTCATCGCCACCGGCATGGACACCCAGCTGGGCAACATCGCCTCGCTGACCCAGGAGGTGCCCGAGCAGCCCAGCCCCCTGCAAAAAGAGATGCGGGTGGTGGCCAGGGTGGTGGCCGCCATCGCCTGCTCCATGGGGGTCATCTTTTTCCTGATGGGTGTGTTGACCGGCAAACTCACGGTCGTCAACGGCCTTGTTTTCGCCATCGGCATGATCGTGGCCTTCGTGCCCGAAGGTCTCCTTCCCACCCTGAGCCTCTCCCTGGCCCTGGCGGGCCAGCGCATGGCCGGCAAGAATGCCCTGGTGAAGAAGCTCTCGGCGGTGGAGACCCTGGGGGCCGCCACCGTCATCTGCACCGACAAGACCGGCACTCTCACCACCAATGAAATTATGGTGCAACATATCAGGCTGGGGGGCGACCTCCTCAGCGTCACCGGCTCCGGCTTCAAGGTTCAGGGCCGACTGGAACTGGCCGCAGAGGCGTTGCCGCCGGAGAAACTTGCCAGCCCCCTCCTGGAGTTATTCCTGACCGGCGCCATCCTGTGCAATAATGCTTCCCTGTCTGCGGTGGGCGAAGGGGTGGTGGGCGATCCCACCGAGGCGGCGCTCCTGGTGCTGGCGGCCAAGGCGGGGCGAGACCAGGAGGAAATCCGGCAGCAGCAGCCCCGGGTCCAGGTCTTCCCTTTTGAGTCGGTGCGCAAACGCATGAGCACCATCAATGCCTCTCCGGGGGGGGCGAGGCGCTGCTGGGTGAAAGGGGCCCCCGATACCCTGATTCCCCTGTGCAGCACCATCTCCGACTGGGACGGTAGCCGCCGCCCACTCACGGCCCGGGACCGAACCATCCTGATCCAGGTTTTGAATGATCTGGCCCAACGGGGCCTCCGGCTCCTGGCCCTGGGGTTCAAGGAAGTGGACACCGGGGCGCAGCTGACCCAGACCCAGGCGGAAAGCGATCTCAGCTTTCTGGGGATCACCGGGATGATTGACCCGCCCCGGCCCGAGGTCCCCGCGGCCATAGACAAGTGCCGGCGGGCCGGGATTCGCATCGTCATGGTGACCGGAGATTTCGGGGGAACCGCCCGGGCCGTGGCCCAAGAAATCGGTATGCGTCTGGATCAGCGGGTGCCTCTCCTCTCCGGGGAACAGGTCTCCCGCATGTCGGATATCCAACTGCGCCAGCTCCTCAAAAGGAAGGGGGATATGATCTTTGCCCGCACCTCGCCGGAAGAGAAGCTGCGCATCGTGGCGGCCTTGCGGCACCTGGGGGAGATCGTGGCGGTCACCGGCGACGGCGTGAACGACGGACCGGCCCTGAAGGCCGCGGACATCGGGGTGGCCATGGGGAAGCGGGGCACCGAGGTGAGCAAAGAGGCGGCCAGTATGGTGCTGGCGGACGATAATTTCGCCACCATTGTGGCCGCCATCGAGGAAGGCCGGGCGGTCTATGCCAACATCAAAAAGTTCATTGTCTATATCTTCAACAGTAATATTCCGGAGGCAGTTCCCTTTGTGCTGTTTGTCCTCTTCGGCATCCCGCTGCCCCTGACTGTCATGCAGATCCTGGCCGTGGACCTGGGCACCGACTTGCTGCCGGGCCTGGCCCTGGGGGCGGAG
>JAHIKF010000526.1 GCA_018897875.1 Pseudomonadota bacterium
CAAGTCACTACCTTCTCGGGCAACGGCAAGATTTATCACGCCTATCCGGATAAGGGGGCCAACATCCTGTACGTTGGGGACCAGGACGCCTACGACAAGTATGTCTCCATGGCCCATGGCAGAAAGGTTTGTCAGCGGGTGGACGCCCCGGACTCGTCGGGATTTTGGGGTTGTTTTCAGGAAATGCAGCAGAAGGCCACGAAGTAGCGGCAGCGAATCCGGCTAACTCTTGCAGATGCCGTGGATGGAGTCGCAGGTCTGGGCATAGAGTTGCTCGAGCCAGTCTCCCGGCCGGAGGTAAGGCGTTACGGCCGCCCCGGCTGCCGCCGGTTTTGCGGCCAGCCGACGCAAAATGCGATGGGCCGTGGCAATAAAGGTGGCATGGCTCCAGGTCAGAGGGGACACGGAGATGGACTCCCCGGTCAGCGAGGCGGCGCTGGGTTTTCAGCCAGGCAGGATGAGAGCCATGGCTGAAGCGCCGCAGCCCTTAGGTGAGCCTGGACGTGGATAAATCCCCCTGGGGCCCGGGCAATCAGACATCATATTGGTTAATTATCAAACAATTCTTAATGCGGTATTAACCAATTGATATATAGCAGTGACATTCTATTGTGGCATGTCCATGTAGTCTCAGCTTTTTCCCTGGTTTACCATTGCCGAGTGGTGCTGGCTTGGCTCCTTGAGTTCTATATCAATGAGGTATTTGGGTTCTGGCTTGCGGTATGCTCAATTTTTTGAACAATTTACTTTTTAAGGAAGCTTGTGCTATCATGGCGTCGAGTAGAGGATTCGGCCCCAAGAATATAAACTTTGGGTATTTTTTACTGGACGAGGTCCCAAAATCATTTTTCGACTGCGGGACTAAGGTGGCCGCATAATATCGGATCTAACTAAAATTCTGGTTTTTACTGACAGACCATACCATTAACAACTTATAAGCCTGTTGATGGAGGAACCATGGAACTTTATCAAATACTTAGTGTCGGCTCGTTTGAGCCATCCCGGACCGAGCCCCACCGCGTCATCCATCGCCAGGTTCGGCGCGGAATAGCGTTTCTGCTGCTGGCCTTAGTCCTCTCCCTGCTCTGGTTCAGCCCTGTTGCGGCCGCGGACGGCGCCCTGGACTCAACTTTCGACCCCGGCGCCGGGGTGAAGAAGATTCCCATCATCAGGGGTAAAATCAATTTCCCCGACGGCAGCTATATGATTTATGGTTACTTCACTACCGTCAATGGCTCCAGCCGGGCCTCCATTGCCATAATCAACGCTAACGGCACAGTCAATGCCTTCAGTGCCCCGGTTACGGGGGAAGTGCGTTATGTGGAACCTTTAGCCAACGGCCAGTTCCTCATCGGCGGCAGCTTCAGCGCCGGCACCTATCCCAACAATTACTACAATCTGGCCCGGTTGAACAGCAATGGAACCCTGGACACCGGCTTTACACAGTTTTTCGATTATTATGGCGCGGTTAACAGCCTGGCGGTGCAATCGGACGGCAAGATTTTAGTGGGGGGCTATTCCATGGCCCCCTACAGCACGACGGGCACCACCTTCCACCTGCTGCGGCTTTCATCCACCGGCAGCCTGGACACCACTTATTCCAACCGGTCCGCCGCCGGAGGCTACGTCTCTTCGGTGAAGCTGCTCACCAGTGATTTCTCTCGCATCTTCGGGACCCTGCCCCGGGCCGGAGGCCCGCACGTGGATTACGTCCTGGTCCTCAACAGCACCGGGGGGGTGCAAAGCAATATCGGGGATGAGGTGGTGGACGGCCCCATTCTGAACTTGGGCCAGCAGAGCGATAAGTTGATTATCAGCGGCCAGTTCCAGCATGTGGGGGGGGTGGCCGTAAACCGCGTCGCCCGTCTCTACACCAACCTGACCCTGGACCCCTCCTTTAACATCGGCGCCGGCCCTAACGGTGCGGTGTTGCAACTCACAGTCCAGGCGGATGGTAAGGTCGCCCTGGCGGGCAATTTCACCTCTTTTAATGGGACCCCCTGCGGCTACCTGGTGCGCCTGGGTGTCGATGGTGCGGTGGATACATCCTTTAATTCCGTCGGGGTCGGGGCCGATGACGTCTTTTTCCACATGGAGAGAGGCGATAGCGGCACCGGCTGGTGGATCGCCGGCGCCTTCCGCGCCTACAACGGCACCGCCCGGACCGGCCTCGCCGGCTTGACCGATGACGGCGCCCTCGATGGCTTTTACGCTGGCTTGAGCGTGGACGCCAACGTCCTCGGCACAGTCTACGCCCTGGCCCGGCAAAGCGACGGCAAGCTCCTCATCGGCGGCGACTTCACCGGGTATCGCGGCAAGTACCGCAGCTGCTTTGCCCGGCTCAATGCCGACGGTACCCTGGATACTTCTTTCACCGGTGGCATTGACGGCTCTTATGTCAAAAGCATCGCCATCCAACCCGATGGCAAGATCTTGCTGGCGGGGTATTTCGGCGCGGCCCAGAAGTTCGCCTGCACCAGTCTGGCTCGTCTGAACTCCGACAGTTCCTTCGATACCAGCTTTAAAGCCCTGGTCACCAAGCTGGACGGCTCGGTGAGCGACCTGAAACAGGTCAAGCTACGGCAAAACGGCCAGATCATGGTGGCCGGGCATTTCCGCACCATCGATACTCTGAGCCGCACCACCGTGGCCCGCCTTTTTGCCAACGGCGCCCTGGATACCAGCTTCGACGCTCAGGTCTCCATCAATTTAGGGACCGGCATCCAGGCCTACCGGCTGGCGGAAGTGAACGGCAAATACCTGGTGGGCGGCTATGTCACTTATGATGGCCTGGCCCGGGGCTTTCTCACCCGCCTCACCAGCACCGGCGCCATGGATACTACCTTCGGGCCCACCGCTCCGACTACTCCTTCGCCCAATGTCATTATCCCCAATGGGACGGTCAAGGACCTGGCCCTCCAGAATGACGGCCGCATCCTGGCGTGCGGCGACTTCAGCGAAATCATCGATGGTTCTTTTTGGGACCGGCCCCAGAGGGGCCGCATCGCCCGCTTCACCGCCGACGGCTTGCTGGATGGCACCTTCACGACGAATAACGGCGGCGCCAATAATAACTACATCGAGGCCATGGCTATACAGCCCAACGGCCGGATAGTCATCGGCGGCAGCTTCACCCGCTATAATTCGCCGAGCGCCGACAACCGCAACCGTATCGCCCGGATCCTTTCCAATGGCGACCTGGATGCCTCCTTCAATCCCGGCTCCGGCCTGGCAGAGCCCACCTCACCCTCCTATAAGGTGAGCGCCTATGCGCTGCTCCGACTGGCCAGCGGCAAGGCCGTCATCGGTGGTTATTTCACCCTGTACAACGGCACTACCCGGAATCAACTGGCCCAAGTCTTTGCCAGCCCGGCGAATTCCAGTGCGGGCCCCTTAATGCTTTTGCTCCTGAGCGACTGACCGGACGCCGAGCTTAACTTCAGGGACCGCCTATCCAGAGGAAAAACCTCAGGGGGTAATGGCTATAGGGCCATTACCCCCTGATTTACTGGCGCCCATTATCCGGCATTACGGCGTACCCGAGTTGTTTCGGAGGGAAATAAGGTCTGGGGCCCTTGGCGGTTTGAAGACTCTCGCCTATTATAATC
>JAHIKF010000527.1 GCA_018897875.1 Pseudomonadota bacterium
AATCAAGGCGCTGCGGCGGCGGCAACTTTTCACGCCCCAGACCCCCATCAGACCCGCAATGACAAAGTAGATGAACAGGGGAAAGGGGTTATCCACCACCAGGGCCGCGAAGGTGGCGCTGAGACAGGCCACCCCCACCCCGACCTCCAGCCCGAGGAACATGGCGGCTAAGATGGCGGCCAATCCCAGGGGCAAAACGTACACCAGGTTGTGCCCCACCAGGGGGAGGTTCCGGGAAACGTTGTCCCCCAGCACCAGGAGCCCCTTGGTCATCACGGTGCTGGCCAGAAGCAGGGCCGCCACAAAAATCAGGTCCGGCAAACGGTTGGAAAAGCGCCGCAGCGTGATACGGGCCAGTTGATAGGAGACCCCCAGGAGTACGGCGAGGCAGAAGAAGAGGCCCAGGAAGATGAGCACCCCCCGGCTGCGGGGGTAGATCTTGGTCTGGGCCTGCAATTTGACCAGGTGCAAGGGCGTAATGCGCTCGCCTTCCCGGACCAGCATCTCGCCCCGCTTCACCTTGAAGTAGACGGGCTTTAATTCCTGCAGGCGGACCTGCTGGCGCTCATGGGTTTCGGCCCAGTTGGGAGAGACGTTGGGCACCAGCAGGAGCTGGGTCATGTCGCACACCAGCCACCGGTCGACGGCAGACACCTCCAAGGCCACGTCCCGGCAATAGCCCGCGGCGGATTTCCGTCCCTCATCCAGCTCAATAAATGCGAAGGGTGGGTGCTCCTCCGCCTCCAGGCGGGAGGGTAGACGGCGCACCATGATCTCCCGGGGCTCGGGCTTGAGCATGGTGCGGCTGCTGATCACCCCCTGGCGCAAAAACTGCGCCAACACCTGGCTGATCATAGCTTCCAGGTAGGGGGAAAACTCGGCTTTGGCCAGGAGGTGAAAGGTGGGCTTGGGAACGGAGACCCCGAGGATGCGGTCGAATTCGGGTTTGTGTTCCAGCAGGACCTTATAGGGCACCGCCGGCTTAGCTTGGCCCTTGACGGCGACCCCGGCCTGGCCCCGCTGGAGGGGCGCCACCGCTTCCTGGGAGATGCGCCGCATGTAGTCCATGGCTTTCTGGAGCCGCTGCTGCACCTCTTCCCCCAACTGCTCCTGCAAATCAAACACCGGAGGTACCTGCGTCATCAGCTCCTGCTGCTTCTTGCTCGTGGTCTCCACGTCCTCCACCAGGAATTCGCCGATGGCTTTGACATTCTCCCGGACCACATCCCCCACCGAGTACTTGCGCTGCGGTTCCGAGATCCGGGGCGACAAAATGAGCGCCAGCAGGAGGCTTAAGGTAAGGAGCAACGCTACCCTGGCGCCCCGTTCCTGCCAGGGAGATGGGACGACTTTACGCGACAAGACCTTGGGCAACTTGGCGCGCAGGCTGCGCCCCATGCCAAAGATCCGGCTGATGCCTTTGGGCACGTCTTTTTCAGGCATAAGGGTGCTCCATGGTCCCGGGCGTCTCCCCCGGGCCTCCCCTTAATTCAGGCTTAGGCGGGAGGTGGTTCGGCTTCATGGCTTGATCGGCGCATCCGGCGATTTTCATAAGCCCGGATAATATCCTGCACCAGGGGATGCCGCACCACGTCCCGCTCGGTGAAGTGGACAAAGGCGATGCCTTCCACCCCCGTGAGCAGGTCCCGGGCTTCCACCAGCCCGGACCGGGCCCCGGGGGCCAGGTCGATCTGGGTTACATCCCCGGTGATCACCGCCTTGGACCCAAATCCCAGGCGGGTCAGGAACATCATCATCTGTTCGGACGTGGTATTCTGGGCCTCGTCCAGGATGACAAAGGAGTCGTTCAGGGTCCGGCCCCGCATGAAGGCCAGGGGAGCCACCTCGATGGTGCCTCGCTGCATCAGGCGGGTGGCCTTCTCAAAATCGATCATATCATGGAGCGCATCATAGAGGGGCCGCAAATAGGGGTTCACCTTCTCGGCCAGGTCCCCCGGCAGGAAGCCCAGCTTTTCCCCGGCCTCCACCGCCGGCCGGGCCAACACGATACGGATGACGTCGTTGTTCACCAGGGCGGCCACCGCCATGGCCATGGCCAGATAGGTTTTACCGGTGCCGGCGGGACCGACGCCGAAGACGATGTCATGGGCCCGGATGGCTTCGATGTAGCGCTTCTGGTTGAGGCTCTTGGGGGAGATGCGCCGCTTCATGGCGGAGATGTACACCGTGTCCAGGAAGATATCC
>JAHIKF010000528.1 GCA_018897875.1 Pseudomonadota bacterium
GATGGGCATGAACGCGTTTGGCGAAATTAACCGCCTCACCCGGATCAGTTGCCCCACCATCGGCGTGCTCACCAACGTCCACCCGGCCCACACCGAGGGCGTGGGGGATATCGCCGGGGTGGCCCGGGCCAAAGGGGAGCTTATCAAGGCTTTGGATCACGGCGCGGCCCTGGTTTACAATGCCGACGACCCCTGGGTGGCCCGCCTGGCCCAGGATTTCCGGGGGCCTAAGCTCAGTTTCGGCCTCAACGCCGCCGCCCACCTCCGGGCGACGGATAGGCAGACCCGGGGACGCCAGGGCCAAACCGCCCGCCTCTCGCATGCGGGCCAGGACTGGCATCTGACCCTGCCCGTCCCGGGGCTGCACATGCTCTACAACGCCCTGGCCGCCACCGCGGTGGGTCTTTCCCTGGGGATGACCCCCGGCGACACCGCCGCCGCCCTAAAACGGTTTCGCCCCATCCACCGGCGCTCCCAGGTGGAAACCCTGGCCTCCGGGGTGAACCTGATCAATGATTGCTACAACGCCAATCCCGGCTCCATGGCCATGGCGCTGGGGACCCTCATGGAACTCCGGGACCACGGCCGGGCCGCTGCGGCCTTAGGCGACATGCTGGAACTGGGCCTGGGCGCCGCCGCCGACCACCGGGCCCTGGGCCGTTTGGCCGCCCGCCTGGGAGTGGAGGTTCTTGTGGTTTATGGCAGCTTTCGCCAGGAGGTGGCCGACGGGGCCGTCGAAGCCGGTCTGGCCCCGGACCGCATCTTCCCGGTTGCGTCCCGGGCCGAGGGCGCCCGGATTTTGCGGGAACTCCTGGCCCCCGGGGACTGGCTCCTGGTAAAAGGCTCTCGTAGTATGCACATGGAAGGGCTTATCGACCATTTAGAATCATAGGTGTAGGGTGCGCACTGCGCACCATCAATCAACCGTTAATCATGGCGGGCAGTGCCCGCCCTACAAGACTGAATAGGATTTTCCAAGGGAGAATGGCTTAGGTGCTCTATCATCTGCTCTATCCGTTAAAATCGGTCTTCGGGGGGTTCAATGTCTTCCGGTACATCACCTTCCGGACCATCTTCGCCATCCTCACCGCCCTGATCATCTCCATGGTGGTGGGGGGCTGGTTCATCCGCAAACTTAGGGCCATGCAAATCGGCCAGTACATCCGGGAAGACGGCCCCCAGTCCCACCATGCCAAGACCGGCACCCCCACCATGGGGGGGCTGATGATCATTTTCGCCACCCTGGCCGCCACCGTCCTGTGGGCCGAATTGAACAACCCCTTTATCTGGCTTCTGGTCCTGGTAACCCTGGGCTTCGGCCTCATCGGTTTTTACGACGACTACCTCAAGGTCATCAAAAAGCAGAACAAGGGGCTGAGCGGCCGGGCCAAGCTGGTGACCCAGACCCTGGTGGCCCTGGTGCCGGCCATCTGGTTCTACGCCAATCCGGGATTCGACACCACCCTGACCATCCCCTTTTTCAAGGCAGTCCAGCCGGACCTGGGATTCTTTTTCATCCCTTTTGCGGTCTTTGTCATCGTCGGGTGCGCCAACGCCGTCAACCTCACCGACGGCCTGGACGGCCTGGCCATCGGCCCGGTAACCATCGCCGCCGCCTTCTACATGATCTTCTGCTACCTGGCGGGGAACATCAAGATTGCCTCCTATCTGCAAATTCCCTATGTCCGGGGGGTGGGAGAACTGTCCATCTACCTGGGGGCCATGGCGGGCGCCGGGGTGGGCTTCCTGTGGTTTAACACCTACCCGGCCCAGGTATTCATGGGGGACGTGGGCGCCCTGGCCCTGGGCGGCGCCCTGGGCACCGTGGCCCTGGCCACCAAACAGGAGGTCCTCCTGGCCGTCGTGGGCGGCCTCTTCGTGGTGGAAGCCCTGTCCGTCATCATCCAGGTGAGTTTTTTCAAGGTGTCCAACGGCAAGCGCGTCTTTCGCATGGCGCCGCTGCACCACCACTTCGAGCTCAAGGGCTGGCCCGAACCCAAGATCATCGTACGCTTCTGGATCATCGCGATTATCTTAGGGCTGGTTGCGTTAAGCGCGCTGAAGTTAAGATAGTTCTGGGGGAAAAGGGAAAAAGGCGAAAAGGATTGAATACTTTTAACCACTTATGCCGATTTGCCATTAAAGAGCTATTTTTCTGTAGCCGCAGGCGGAAGCACGCGCTTGCACAGGCGAGACGCCTGCGCCACCTGTTCGATGGCAACCTGATATTAACCTCATGGGGTTTCTTTCGCCTTTTCGCCTTTTCGCCTTTTCCCCTTTTCGCCCCTTCATGTACTGGTATGTTGGTGCATACGTTCAATGGACATTAAAGACCAAAAAATTCTAGTAGTCGGTCTGGCCCGGACCGGGGTGGCCCTGTGCCGTTTTCTGGTCGAGCACGGGGCCCGGGTGACGGTCACCGACCAGGCGCCGCCTGATGACCTGGCTGACTACTGCCGCGATATCCAGGGCCTGGGGGTGACGGAAGACCTGGGCCTGGCCCAACCCCGCTGGCAAGGCTTTGACGCCATCGTCCTGTCCCCCGGGGTGCCGCCGGAGCTCCCCTGGCTCATGGCGGCCCGGACCGCGGGCCTGCCGGTGGTGGGCGAACTCGAAGTGGCCGCCCCCTTCATCCGGCGGCCGCTGTTGGCGGTGAGCGGCACCAACGGCAAGACCACCACCACCACCCTGCTGGGGGAGCTGCTCACCGCCTCGGGCAAAAAAACCCTGGTGGCCGGCAACATCGGCACCCCCGTGGTCGCCCTCCTGGGCCGGCAGGAGGCGGCGGACTTATTGGTGCTCGAGGTGAGCAGCTTCCAACTGGACACCGCCTCCCGCTTCCATCCCCAGGCCGCGGCGCTGCTCAACATCACGCCGGATCACCTGGACCGCTATCCCGATTATGACGCCTATATCGCCTCCAAGGCCAGCCTGTTCCGGTGCCAGGGGGCCGGCGATCTGAAGGTCTTGAACGCCGACGACCCCGCGGTCGCGGGCCTTGACCGGGGTTTAAGCCGGGTCTATTATTTTTCCGCCACCCGGCCCCTGGCCACCGGGGCCTGGCTGGATAACGACGCCCTCAAGGTCAGGCTGGCCGACGGCCGGGAGGAAATTTTCCCCCTGGCGCACATCCGGCTCCAAGGCAGGCACAACCTGGAAAACATCATGGCGGCCCTGCTCCTGGCCTTGGACGCCGGGGCCGATGCCGGGGCCTGCCGGGAGGTGCTGGCGGCTTTCCGCGGCCTGCCCCACCGCCTGGAATGGGTGGCCGACCTGGGCGGGGTGTCCTTTTACGATGACTCCAAGGGCACCAACGTGGGCGCGGTGGCTACCTCCCTGGCCCACTTTGACCGGCCGGTGATCCTCATCGCCGGCGGCCGGGACAAGGACAGCGACTTTTCGCTCGTAAACGACCTCATTGCCGCCCGGGTCAAGGCCCTGGTGCTTCTGGGGGAAACCCGGGAGCGCCTGGCCCAGGTGTGGCGGGGGCTCGCCCCGGCCTATCTGGCGGACGACATGGCCGCCGCCGTGGCCCGGGCCTGGGAATTGTCCCGCCCCGGTGAGGTGGTGCTCCTCTCCCCCGCCTGCGCCAGCTTTGACATGTACCGGGACTACGCCCACCGCGGCCAAGACTTTCAAAATCTGGTGAGGGAGCTTAACCATGCCCAATGAGACCAAGATTCACGTAGCCACGCCGGTCCACTACGACCAGATGCTCCAGATCACAACCTGCTCCCTGCTGGCCCTGGGAATGGCCATGATCTTCATCTCCAGCACCCTCATGGCCCAGTCCCAGTACAACGACGCCTATTATTTCGTCAAGCGCCAGGGGGTCTATGCCCTCCTGGGCCTCGGGGCTCTCTTTTTGGGGCGCAGCATCAACTACCACAATTACAAGCGCTGGGTCTACCACATCCTCCTGCTCTCCCTCATTACCCTGGTCCTGGTCTTTGTCCCGGGCATCGGCGGCAAGGTCCGGGGCGCGGCCCGCTGGTTGCGCCTGGGTCCCCTGACCCTCCAACCGTCGGAATTCGCCAAGCTGGCCGTGGTCATGTTCCTGGCCTATTCCCTGTCCCGGAAGCAGGAGAAGATAAAGTATTTCGCCATCGGCTTTTTGCCCCATATGTTGGTGACCGGCCTCTTTATCGCCCTGATCCTCAAGGAACCGGATTTCGGCACCTCCGTCACCCTTGGGGCCATCGTCTTCACCATGCTCTTTGTGGGAGGCACCCGGGTCACCCACATCCTCCTGTGCCTGAGCGCCGTCATCCCCCTGGGCGTCTTGATGGTGCTCCGAGACCCCAAAAAGTTCGCCCGAATCCTGTCGTTCATGGACCCCTGGAAGCACGGCCAGGACGTGGGCTACCAGCTCAAACAGGCCTTGCTCGCCATCGGCTCCGGGGGACTGTGGGGCCTGGGCCCCGGCCAGAGCCGGGCCAAGCTCTTCTACCTGCCGGATTGCCACACTGACTTTATCCTGGCCATCTTCAGCGAAGAAATGGGCTTCCTGGGGGTCTTGCTGGTGCTGGCCTTGTTCGCCATCGTCATCTGCCGGGGCTTTCGCCTGAGCCTTAAAGCCCCGGACAGCTTCGGCTCGTATCTGGCCTTGGGGCTCACGCTCATGATCGGCCTGCCGGCCCTCATCAACATGGGCGTGGTGAGCGGCATCCTGCCCACCAAGGGTCTGTCCCTGCCCTTCCTCAGCTATGGGGGCTCGGGGCTGCTGGTCAATTTGCTGGCCGTGGGCATCCTGTTGAATATCAGCAGCCAGGTCAAGTTCCCCTTGGGGCCGCCGCCCAGAGCCCCCAAACCGCCGGTAACTCCGGAAAGTTGAACTTTCATGATCAGTAGTTACTCAGGCCTGCACCTGTCGGGCAGAAATCCCCACTACCCCCCCTTTGGGAAAGGGGGGCGTGAACTCATGAAATCCATTTGAGAAAGGGAGATTAAAGGTAATTTTTGGTAAATATTAAAATAGTTATCCATTTTAACCTTGAAAGAGTTCCCTTTTTATCCCCTCTCCCCCTTGGGGGAGAGGGTTAGGGTGAGGGGGAAGATGAGGGACCCCATAGATCTCAGGGTGGTAATCGCCGCGGGTGGCACCGGCGGGCACCTGTTCCCCGGCATCGCCGTGGCCCGGGAGTTTGTGGTGCGCCACCAGGCCGCGGTCACCTTTCTCACCACCCCCAAAGCGGTCACCACCCAGATCCTGGAACGCTACGGCCTCGCCTGGGAGGCCGTCTCCGCCCGGGCCTTAAAGGGCGAGGGCCTGCTGAGCCGGGGCCGCACCCTGATAGGGGTGCCGGGGGCCGTGCTCGCGGCCCGGGCCCGGCTGAAAGCCCTCAACCCCCACCTGGTCCTGGGTATGGGGGGCCATGCCGCCGGACCCGCCGGCGTGGCGGCCTGGCTATTAGGGATTCCCCTGGCGCTGCACGAACAGAATGCCATTCCCGGCGCCACCAACCGCTATCTGTCCCCGCTGGCCGCTAAAATCTTCGTGTCTTTTCCTGCTTGCGGAGATTTTTTCCCGCCAGGGCGCTCGCTCTGGACCGGCAACCCCATCCGGGCGGAGTTTTTCGAGCCCGCCCCGCCCCGGGCCGCGTCGCCCTTCACGGTCATGATTACCGGCGGCAGCCAGGGGGCCCACGCCCTCAATATGGCGGTGCTGGCGGCGCTGCCGCTTTTGTCCGGGTTAGAAGACCGCCTGGCCTTTCTCCACCTCACCGGCGAGGCCGACCGGGAGGCGGTGGCCGCAGGGTACCGGGAACACGGCTTTGCCGCCGAGGTGGCGGCCTTCAGCCAGGAGATGCCGGATCTGATGCGCCGGGCGCACCTGTTGGTTTGCCGGGCCGGGGCCTCCACCCTGGCGGAACTCGTCGCGGTGGGCCGGGCCGCCATCCTGGTGCCCTACCCCTTCGCGGCCAACAACCATCAGGAGTTCAACGCCCGGTTCCTGACCGCGGCCGGGGCTGCCGAGATAATCTTAAATAAAGATTTTACCGCAGAGGCTTTCGCTGGTAAGATTAATCATTTCCTCACAGCACCCGAACACTTGGCTAATATGGAAGCCGCCAGCCGCCAACTGGCCAAACCGGAGGCGGCCAGAGAGATTGCGGCGGGGTGTGTGGAGTTGATTAGAAAAAGGGTGCGCGGTGCGCACCCTACATAAACCGAGATGTTTTAGGCAACGACTGCGAACATGCAAAAGTGTAGGGTGCGCACCGCGCACCATCTTTTGAGGGCCGTAGCCCATGCCAAGGTATTTGCGGCCAAAATCGGCGGAAGGCACATTTTTCTTTACCGTGGTGACGTTTGACCGGAGAAAGATTCTTACCTTGGATATCAGCAGGCAAATTTTATCTAACGCAATTACGGAGGTTCAGACCCAATACCCCTTTTTCCTAGAAGCCTGGGTCCTCCTGCCGGATCATCTCCATGCCATTTGGACCTTACCGGATGGGGATACGGATTATTCCAAACGCTGGGGATTAATTAAAGCTAAGTTTTCCACAGAGGGGAAGCCATTTTTTCACGCAGAACCATCGGCCAATCCTTCCCGGATTAAACGCCGCGAAACAACTATCTGGCAACGCCGATTTTGGGAGCACACTATCAGAGACGATGCGGACTATAGCAGGCATGTTGATTATATTCATTACAACCCGGTAAAGCATGGCTTAGTAGCGCGAGTAGGGGATTGGCCCTATTCCACTTTTCATCGCTATGTGAGAGAAGGATTTTATCCTGAAAATTGGGGAGAAAGCGTTACTTTTAAGCCAGACGATTCCTTTGGAGAATAAGATGGTGCGCAGTGCGCACCCTACATGGCTACATTGATTTCAGGGAGTCGAAAAATAAGATATTTGATTCATCAATAAAGGACTATATAGATGGCATCAAATTATATTGAAATTTCCAAACACTATAATAAACAAGATTTTGATAATTGGAGAAATGCCGAGTGGTGGGAAAATGAAGAATGGATAAATTTTCTCCCTAAAGAAGAACATCATCGTGTCGAAAATAAATACCGACCGCAAGCTTGTAGTAAATACAATAAAGGCATGGAAGGGCATCAATTTACTGAAGTATTAGAAATGATAGATTTAAAAAAGATTGGGTACAAGTGGTTACATGCAAATTATTACTTGTTTAAAGATGTTAAACCTACAGCACCAGTATATGGTCTAGGCGCAGATGAAATTAAAAAAGTGGTTGGAAAAGAAAAAGTTGAATATTTGGTCAATTATGTATCAAATCGTTCCTTAAAGGCGTCGGAACCAGATTTATTCGCATATAGAATAAATAAGATTAATAAGAATAATTACGATATGGTATTCATTGAATGTTAAAATAAAGACAAATTATCTGATAAACAATTATTAGGAATTGAATTGATTAATAAGTATTTAAAAATCCCTATCATAGTGATTCGTTATTTTGAAAGATAGAGACTATTTAATGTAGGGTGCGCACTGCGCACCATCATTACTTAATATGACTAATAATACCACCTACCACTTCATCGGCGTTGGCGGCATCGGCATGAGCGGCCTGGCGGAGCTGTTGGTGCGCCAGGGGATGCGCGTCAGCGGCTCCGATCTGGCCCGGGGCGCCATCACCGACCGCCTGGAGACCCTGGGGGTGCGCGTTCATCAGGGCCACCGGGCCGAGAACCTGGCGGGCGCCGACGTCGTGGTCCACTCCACCGCGGTGAAAGAGGACAACCCCGAACTCGCCGCGGCCCGGGCCCGGGGGCTTAAGGTGCTGCGCCGGGGGGAATTGTTAGCCGATCTGATGAAAAATCATACCCAGGTGGCGGTTACCGGCATGCACGGCAAGACCTCCACCACCGCCATGACCGCGGCGGTGCTCCGGGCTGGAGGCCTCGACCCCACCGTAGTGGTGGGCTCGGTGTGGGACGGGGTGGGGTCCAACGCCGTCCTGGGCCGGGGCGAGGTTTTCGTGGCCGAGTCCGACGAGTCCGACGGCTCCTTTGCCCTCCTGTCCCCCGAGATCACCATCATCACCAACCTGGACCGGGAGCACCTGGACTACTACCGGGACCTGGCCCACGTCCAAGAGATGTTTGCGGCGTATTTGCAGCGGCTGCCGGAGGGGGCCAGGGTCATCGCCTGCGCCGACGACCCGCACCTGGCCCCGATCCTCGCCGGCTGCCCCCGGGAGTTGGTCACCTACAGCCTGAAGCCGGGGAGAGCCGATTTTTATGCCACCGATCTGACGCCCCAGGGGTTGGGGTACCGCTTTCGCCTGTGGCGCCGGGGCGAGGCCTTGGGGACCGTCACCCTGCCCCTGGCGGGGTCGCATTACGTTTTGAACGCCATGGCCGCCTGCGCCGTGGGGAGCCTCCTGGGCCTGGAATTCCCGGCCTGGCAGCAGGGGCTTGCCAACCTGGGCCAGATCCACCGCCGCTGCCAGCTCAAGGGTGAAGCCCGGGGCATCCTGGTGATGGACGATTACGGCCACCACCCCGCGGAGATCAGCGCCACCTTGACCGGCCTGGCCCAGGCCTTTCCCCACCGCCGTCTGGTAGTGGCCTTCCAGCCCCATCGCTACAGCCGCACCCGGGCCCTGCTGCCGGAATTTTTTCCCGTTTTCGATCAGGCCCAGATGGTCTTCATCACCGAGATCTACGGCGCCGGCGAGCCCCGCCCCGATGGTCTCTCCGGCCGATCCGTCTACGAAGGCATCTGTGGCACCGGCCACCCCGGAGTTTATTTTATTGAGGAAAAAACCGAGAAGGCCGAATATATCCTTGATCACCTTAACGCCGGCGACATGGTCCTCACCCTGGGGGCCGGGGATATCTGGAAGACCGGCGAAGAGCTGCTGACCCGCCTGCAAAACCAGGCGGCGCCCCAGAAAGCGAGGCGCGCATGAAGAAAAAAACCGCACCGCGGTCCTCCCGCCTCGTCCCCCAGCAGCCGGCGCCCAAGCCCCGGCTCTTTTCCCCGCGGCCGAAGAGCAAAACCCAAACACTCCCCCGGGGGCGCCCTCAAAACAGTTACCGCCGCAATCGTTTCAAGGGAGAGTCCCGAAAAACCTGGCTCCGGGGCCTGGCCTGGTGCCTGGGGTTATTGACCCTGGCCGGTCTCTGCCTGGGTTTGGTGGTGCTCTATCATCAACTCTTGACCTGTAACCTGTTTTGCATTAAAGATATCAACAATATCGAGATCGAGGGGGCCAAACGTCTGTCCCGCAGCCTGGTGTTGGAACAGTCCAAGGTGGGTTCTGGCGCCAGCCTCCTGGCCATCCGGCCGGGCCAGGTGGAGCGGGCCCTGATGACCCACCCCTGGATCGCCAAGGCCGAGGTGTCCAGGAAGTGGCCCCACAGCCTCCACCTCAAGATTCAGGAACGGGACCCGGTGGCCCTGGTTCAGTTTGGCGAAGAGTTGTTATATATGGATCGCCAGGGGATGATCTTCAAACCCCTGTCTCCCGGAGATCCCCATAATTTCCCCGTTATTACGGGTTTGACCCCGGAACAGTTCCGGCATCCGGCCGGGGACCTGCCCCAGGTGGTGACCCAGGCCTTCCAATTGATGGACGTGCTGAAAAAAACCCCGCCCCCGCTTAATCTGGAGAATATCTCCGAGATTCACGTTGACCTGGAGCGGGGATTCACCCTTTATGCCAACGGCGTGGGGGTCGCCCTGGACCTCGGTCTCCAGGAGTATTCGGAGAAATTGCAAAAATTTGCCCAATTGTGGCCCGTATTAGTGCAAAAGGGATTATTGACCAAAGTTGGCCGCATCAACCTCAACTATCCCCGCCGGGCGCTCGTCACCCTGAAGGGGATGGAAGCAAACCCATAGGATAGAATCGTGCCTCAAGACCTCATCGTCGGTTTGGACATCGGCACCACCAAGATTTGCGCCGTAGTGGGCGAAGTGCGGGACCAGCAATTGGACATCGTGGGCCTGGGCTCGGCGCCCACCGGTGGCGGATTGCGCAAAGGGGTGGTGGTAAATATTGAAAACACCGTAAAGGCCATCCGTCGAGCCGTGGAAGAAGCTGAAACCATGGCCGGCTGCGAAATCCGCTCGGTATACGCCGGGGTCGGCGGCGGCCAGACCAAGGTCATCAACAGCCAGGGCATCATCGCCATCAAGGGCGGTGAGGTGACCCCGGCGGACATGGACCGGGTCATCGATACCGCCCGCACCGTGGCCATTCCCTCCGACCGGGAAGTCATCCACACCCTGGTCCAGGAATTCATGATAGACGGCCAGGATGGCATCAAGGACCCGGTGGGCATCTACGGGGTACGCCTGGAGTGCAAGGTCCACATCGTCACCGGGGCCGTCCCGGCGCTCAATAATATTCTCCGGTGCGCCAACCGGGCCAGCCTGGAAGTGAACGGCATCGTCCTGCAAAGCCTGGCTGCCGGGGAAGCGGTCCTCACCGAGGAAGAAAAGGAACTGGGCGTGGCCCTCATCGACTTCGGCGGCGGGGTCACGAACCTGGCCATCTTTGCCGAAAACGCCCTGCGGCACAACTTCGTCCTGCCGGTGGGCGGCAACAACCTGACTAACGACATTGCCGTGGGGTTGCCCACCTCCCTGACTCATGCCGAAGAACTCAAGAAACATTACGGCGCCTGTCTCAATGCCCTGACCGACCCGGATGAACTCATCGAGGTTGCGGGCCTCACCGGCCGGGACACCCAGACCATGCCCCGCAGCCGCCTGGCGGATATCATCCACATGCGGGTGGCGGAAATTTTGAATCTGATAGGCAAAGAGGTCCAGCGGGCCCGGTTCAGCCATCCCCTCCACTCCGGCGCAGTTCTGGTGGGCGGCACGTCCCTGGTGGACGGCCTGGTGGAGTTGGCCGGCGAAACCTTTAACATGCACACCCGGATCGGCTATCCCATGGGGGTCAGCGGCCTCATCGACGTGATCCACGACCCATCCTACGCCACCGCAGTGGGACTGGCCCTCTACGGTTTCCGGGGTCAACAAAAGGCCCAGCGCGGCTCCAGCGGTTGGTCCGGCGGCGGCCGCGGCCGGGGGCCCTCCGGCGGCGGCTTGATGGCCAAAATCAAAAAATGGTTTCGCGAAGTGGTATGATTAATGGAAACGTGCTATTATGGTCCCAAGGGGGTCCTCCATGAAGATCCAATTAGTCCCCAACGAATTATCGGCTAAGATCAAGGTCTTAGGCGTCGGCGGCGCCGGCGGCAACGCCATTAATGATATGATTTCCTCCCAGATGGTGGGCGTCGATTTCATCGCTGCCAACACCGATGCTCAGGCCCTGGAGCGGAGCATGGCCCCGGTCAAAATCCAACTGGGTCCCAATGTGACCCGGGGTCTGGGGGCCGGCGGCGATCCCGAAGTGGGCCGGAACGCCACCCTGGAAGAGGCCGAGCACCTGAAGCAGGTCCTCCAGGGGGCCGACATGGTGTTCATCGCCGCGGGTATGGGCGGCGGCACCGGTACCGGCGGCGCCCCGGTGGTGGCCGAACTCAGCCGGGAATTGGGGGCCCTGACCGTGGCCGTGGTGAGCAAGCCCTTCGAATTCGAAGGCAAGATGAAGCGCCGCCTGGCCGACAACGGCATCGAGGAGTTGCGCAAGGTGGTGGACACCATCATCACCATCCCCAACGACCGCCTCTTCTCCCTGAGCTCCAAGAACTCCCGGATCAAGGACGTCTTTGGCATGGCCAATGAAGTCCTGGGCTTTGCGGTGCGGGGGATTTCCGACCTCATTATGGTACCCGGCTTTATCAACGTGGATTTTGCCGATGTGCGCACGGTCATGAAAGAACGGGGCATGGCCCTCATGGGCACCGGCATCGCCTCCGGCGGCAACCGGGCCGCCGACGCCGCCCACAAGGCCATTTCCAGTCCCCTCCTGGAAGACATCTCCATCCGCGGCGCCCGGGGCATCCTCATTAACATCACCTCCGCCCCCGACATCTCCATGGAAGAATTGAAGGAGATCTGCGGCATCGTCCAGGAAGAAGCCCACGAAGAGGCTATCATCAAGTGGGGCCTGGTCTGGGACGAAGGCCTGGCTGAAGAGATCCGGGTGACGGTCATCGCCACCGGCATCGGCAAGCGAGCCGAAGCCGAACGGGCCGCCTGGTCCCAGGCGTCGGCGGCGGGCACCCCGCCGGAGGACCTGGAGATCCCGACGATTTTAAGGAACGAACCGCCTTCCGCCCGGGGCGCCGAAGCCGCCAAAAATGGCGTCAAGAAGCCCTTGGGAGTGGTGCAATCCAAGAAATTTATCGTCCACCCCGACCTGCAGTACGAGGAAAATGAACTGGACACCCCGCCGTTCCTCCGCAAGGCGGATTGAGGGCGGATTCCGGGTTTTAGGTTCTGGGTTCTGGGTTTTACGTGGGGGCGTGAATGATCACGCCCCGCCTTTTTTTAGGGGGCTTATTCCACTCCGTTCCCGAGCAGGAGCTTGGGAACCATAAAAATTAAAGGGAACGTAGGGGCGGGTTTGAAACCCGCCCCTACAGTCACGCTCCTTTATGTCCACGAAAATCAAAGCTCACCTGCAACAAATCCTGTCCCAGGAACAGGGCGCCGTGGTGCGGGAGTGGGGCGCCCGCTTTCCCGTCGCCCTGGTCTACCCCCAGTTCTATCCCGTGGCCATGGGCAACCTGGGCTTCCAGACCATGTATCACCTGCTCAACGCCCATCCGGGGTTTGTCTGCGAACGGGCCTTTTTGCCCACCTCGGAGGAGGCCGACGAACACCGCCGCACCCGCACCCCCATCCTCACCCTGGAATCCCAGCGGCCCCTGAAGGATTTTGCCGCAGTAGCCTTTTCCATCTCCTTTGAGGCCGACTATCCTTATGTGCTGGACCTCCTGGCCGGGGCCGGCATTCCTTTAAGAGCCGCCGAGCGCGGCCCCGGGGACCCCCTGGTCCTGGGCGGCGGGGTGGCCACCTTTCTCAACCCCGAGCCCTTAGCTCCCTTCGTGGACGCCTTTTTTCTGGGGGAGGGCGAGGCCGGTGCGGTGCCGTTCTTCGAGTTCCTGGCCGCGGCAGCCCCGGCCCCGGATCGGGCCGCCATGCTTCAGGACCTGGCCCGCAGCGTCCCCGGCGCCTACGTGCCCGCGGGTTATACGCCCCGCTACCACCCGGATGGTACCCTGGCAGCCTTTGAGGCCGCGCCTGGTTTCCCCGAGCGGGTGGTCGCGCCCCACCTGCCGGAGCTGGCCCCCTACCCTACCCACAGCCGCCTCCTGGCCCCCCAGAGCGAGTGGGGCGAGATGTTTTTAGTGGAGACCGGCCGGGGCTGCTCCCGGGGCTGCCGCTTCTGCGCCGCCGGGTTTGTCTACCGCCCGCCCCGGGAACGCGACCTTTCGGACCTGTGGACCCAGGCCGAGCCCGGGGTCAGGGCCCGGCGCAAGATCGGCCTGGTGGGCGCCGCGGTCAGCGACCACCCCGGCATCCGATATCTCTGCCGGAAAATCCTGGCCGCCGGGGGTACCCTGTCCATCAGTTCGCTTCGGGCCGACTCCGCCGACGCCGAGCTCTTGCAACTTCTGGCCCAAGGCGGCGTGCGCAGCGTCGCCCTGGCCCCGGAAGCCGGCAGCGACCGCCTGCGCCGGGTCATAAACAAGGGCCTCACCCGAGACGACCTGGCGAAGGCGGCGGTGGACGTCAGCCGCGCCGGTATCCGCCAGCTCCGCCTTTACTTCATGGTGGGCCTGCCCACCGAGACCATGATTGATGTGGCCGAGATCCCCCGCCTGGCGAAATTTCTGGAGCACTCCGTCATCAAGGAAAGCCTCGGTAAGAAACACCTGGGCCTCATCACCCTGAGCCTGTCGTCCTTCGTGCCCAAGCCCTTCACCCCCTTCCAGTGGACGCCGTTTCTGGCCGTGGCGGAGCTGAAAAAACGCCTGAAGCTGGTGGCCCGGGAGTTTCACGGGGTCAAGACGGTACGGGTCCACACCGACCTCCCCAAGTGGGCCTCCGTCCAGGCCCTGCTGGCCCGGGGCGATCGCCGGGTGGCCGATATCCTGGCGGCGTCGCACCAGCGGGGCTGGACCCGGGCCCTGACCGAAAACCCCATCAACCCGGATTTCTTTACCTTGAGAGAGCGCCGCGCCGACGAACTCTTCCCCTGGGACTTTATCGACCACGGCATTGCTAAAGCATACCTCTGGGAAGAATACCAACGGGCCCTGGAAGGCAAGGAAACCCCGCCCTGCCAGCCGGAAGTGTGTCGCCGCTGCGGGGTCTGCCGGGGGGAGGGGAAGGAGTGATGGGTGGGGGAGGGGGCAAAGGGCGAAGGCCCCTGCACTTATGAAAAACTCCCCAAACCCCACCCCCAATCCCTTTAGATTTAGTAAGCAGTATCCGGTTTGGTTTTTGCAAAGGAGAATGCTCATTATACGCCGTTCAACAATTTATAAATTCTCTAAGGCACTTTTTGCTCCCAAAAGATTACTTCCCCCTCACCCTGACCCTCTCCCCCATTGGGGGAGAGGGGAAAGCTGGGA
>JAHIKF010000529.1 GCA_018897875.1 Pseudomonadota bacterium
AAATTTACCAGCCGCTTCTGTTCGACACCCTCGAAGCCCCGGCCCCCTACTGTTACCGGTGCGACCTACGGGAAGACTGCCGGGAACAATGTCTCGTCCGGTTGGAAGAGCTGGTGGCGGCGCACCACCAGGAACTGGCGGCGGTGATTGTGGAGCCGGTGATGCAGGGCGCCGCGGGCATGATTGCCCAGCCGCCCGGCTATCTGGCCAAGGTAAGGGAGGTGACCCGGCGCCACGACGTGCTCCTCATCGCGGATGAGGTGGCCGTGGGTTTCGGCCGCACCGGCAAGATGTTCGCCTGCGAGCACGAAGGGGTGAGCCCCGATCTCTTATGTCTGGCCAAGGGCATCACGGGGGGCTACCTGCCCCTGGCCGCCACCCTGGCCACGGACGACGTCTATGAGGCCTTCCTGGGGGAATACGAGGAGTTCAAGACGTTTTTTCACGGGCACACCTATAGCGGCAATCCCCTGGGCGCGGCAGTGGGCCTGGCCAGCCTGGATATCTTCGCCCAAGACCGGGTGATCGAAGGACTTGCCGCCAAGATCGAACTGCTGGCCGGGCGCCTGGCGACCATGGCCGAGCATCCCCACGTGGGCGATATCCGGCAGCGAGGCCTGATGGTGGGCATCGAACTGGTGGCCGATAAAAGTAGCCGGGAGCCCTTCCCGCTTAAACGCCGCACCGGCCACCGGGTAATCCTGGCAGCCCGGGAGCTGGGGGCCGTCCTGCGCCCCCTGGGGGATGTCATCGTGCTCATGCCGCCGCTGGTCATCACCCCGGAAGAGCTGGGTACCCTGTGCGACATTACCATTGCGGCCATTGACCGGTCCACCGGATAGGTAAAGTGATTTGGCTCTTTTGGAAAGTGGACCCGGATTACTTTATAATTGGCCCAGATATAGGCATTGCCAAAAGTTTTTTCCGTTATGGGAAGCCTTATAATCCCCCCTGCCCCCCTTTAAAAAAGGGGGGGAACTGCAAGGAATTGCTGCTAAAGTCCCCCTTTGAAAAAGGGGGACTTTAGGGGGATTTAAGAACCTCCAAGCCGAAGGAATTTATGGCAAACGCTATAAGTGGCTGCGACGAAAGAGGACGGTCTAATCAACCGGTAACCGCAGGTGCAGGTGATGCCAGGAGGTCTCTATGAAGCGGTTAGCTCTGATGATGGTTATGTTGCTGATGGTGGGGGCCGGCGTGGTGAACGGACAAGAGAAATTTGAGTCGGATGTCATTAAGACCGGGGCGGGGGAGCTTAAGATCACCTTTATCGGCCACGGCACGTTGATGTTTACCTTCGGGGGCAAGGTCATCCATGTGGACCCGGTGGGGCAGTATGCCGATTACGGCAAGCTCCCCAAGGCGGACCTGATTCTCATCACCCACGAGCACCGGGACCACCTGGACCTCAAGGCGGTGGAGAGGCTGCGTAAGCCCAACACACAGGTGGTGCTGACCCAGGCCGCCGCGGTCCAGACGCCCGGGGGCCTGGTCATGGCCAATGGCGAGGTGAAGACCGTGGCGGGCCTGACCATCGAAGCGGTGCCGGCCTACAACCTGGTGCACCAACGGGACAGCGGCGAACCCTTCCACCCCAAGGGGCAGGGCAACGGCTATGTCATCACCTTCGGGGACCAGCGCGTCTATGTGGCCGGGGACACCGAGAACACCCCGGAGATGAAGGCCCTCAAGTCCATCGATATCGCTTTTTTGCCCATGAATCTCCCCTACACTATGACCCCGGAGATGGTGGCCGACGCGGCCCGGGCCTTTAAACCCAAGGTCCTCTACCCCTATCACTTCGGCAAGACGGATGCCGCCAGACTGGTGGCCCTGCTGCAAGGCGCCCCGGAGATCGAGGTGCGGATTCGCAAGATGGAGTAAGGGAAGGGTGGGCGCTGCCGCCTTGCCGGCTGTGAGACGGGGGAACTATGATCTATACCACCCAAAGAGGCGAATCCTTCGACCTGGAGAAAGATTTTTCCTCGCCGGAACGCCACATCCTTCAGAAGTTGTTTATCTGGAAGGATATGGCTGCCAGCGTCGAGGAATTCCGGCTTAAGAAACAGGCGGCCCTGCAGAAAGGCTGGGGCGACTCCGGCCCCATCCAGGCCAGCCGCAATCTCGAAAGCATCACCCGGGATTTTGAGGCGCAGGTGGCCTTGAGGGTAAGGGCGGTTAAACCGGGCCAGGGGTGACGGAGGGCAAAAGAGCAAAAGTCGCGTAGGGCGGGCATTGCCCGCCATCTATGGTGCGCAGGGCGTCGCCGACAACCAGCACAGGTGAGGCGTCGTTGCCACCTATCATGTAGGGTGCGTTTTACGCACCATGAAATGAACTTTTTCAAGCAGTCGCTCATCACCGGTCGAATCAATGGGGTGGGATATGACAGGATTGTGCATTCGTGCCGACGAACTCATCATGGCGTTTGAAGGTTTTGGAACAGAGATGCAACACTTCTTCGACCGCCAGACCGGCGAAGTGTTGACCGTGTTCGAAGATATGGACGAAGAAGACGCAGAGCGGCTGGACGCTGACCCGGATCGCTTTCTGCTTATTGAGCCGGTGCCCTCTTACGTCGGTTATGAAGTTATGAGCGATTTCGTCGATACATTGCCGGAAGGGAAAGTCCGACGCGAGTTAGCGCGGGCTCTTCAGCAAAGACGTCCGTTTCGCCGGTTCAAAGACGTGTTGCTCAATTATCCAGCAGTTCGAGAGGAGTGGTTCCGCTTTCACGAACAGGCTTTCATGAAGATCATCCAGGAATGGCTGGACGATCACGGCGTTGAAGCAACACTGGTGGCCTTCCACGCACAGCCGTGATGCCCTGGACCAGGATATCATGCGGGCAAGCCATACCTGGTGCGCAGTGCGCACCCTACACCAAACACAGGCGGGACGCCTGTGTCACCGATAAAAAATTTCTCAGGGCAAAGGCACAACTTTGGATCACCTGGTTGGCGTAGCCGAGCAATTCATTTCCCAGGGCCAGGTCCTGGACCTCCGGGAATATGGCCACGGCAATGTCAATGATACCTTCCTGGTGACGGTTGAGGGCGTGGCAGAACCGTACTTTATTTTGCAGCGCCTCAATCCCTGGGTGTTTCGCCGGCCGGAACTGGTCATGGGAAACCTCCGTATCGTGGGCGACCATGTGGCCCGGCGTCTGGCGCCGGCGCCCAAGAGCGGCGGCCGCCGTTTTGAGGTGCCCCTGGTGCTCTTGACCCGGGAGGGCCGGGACCACGTCATTGACCCCGGCGGGTCGTTCTGGCGGGCCTTGAGCTTTATTGACGCGGCCGAGACTTTTGACACCGTCAAAGATACCGGGCACGCCAGGGAAGTCGGCTATGCCCTGGGCATGTTCCATACTCTCCTGAGCGATCTTGCCCCCGATCGGCTAGCCGACACCCTGCCCGGGTTTCATCTAACGCCGGGCTACCTGGCGCACTATGACGAGGTCCTGGAGCGCTGGGGCGCCCGCCGATCCCCCGAAGTGAATTATGGTTTAGGCTTTGTGGCCGAGCGCCGGGCTTTGGCGCCCGTCCTGGAGGATGCCAGGGCCCAAGGCAGGCTCAGGCCGCGCCCGATGCACGGCGACCCCAAGGTCAACAACGTCATGCTGGACACCGCCACCGGGCAGGCCGTGGGTATGGTGGACCTGGACACGGTGAAGCCCGGCCTGGTGCACTATGATATCGGCGACTGCCTGCGTTCGGGCTGCAATCCCCAGGGTGAAGAGACCGGGGACTGGGAAATGGTGCGCTTCGAACCGGAACTGTGCCGGGCTATGCTTCAAGGCTACCTTTCCCTGGCCCGAGATTTTCTCACCGAGACCGACTATGCCTATCTGTACGACGCCATCCGCCTGCTGGCGTTCGAACTGGGACTGAGGTTTTTTACCGATTATCTGGCCGGCAACGTCTACTTCAAGGCCCGACACCCGGAACACAATCTTGTAAGGGCGCTGGTCCAATTCAAGCTGACCGAGAGCATCGAGTCCCAGGCTACCGCGATTCGCGCTATTATCCGGGACCTGAGATGAACGGCCAGGATTTTTCCCTAAAGCCATTTTCCCCTATCAGCCCACCCCTAAATTTCAAGATTACCGGCCACATTGCCCGGCGTTCCCATCAACTTGCTATCCGCTACGACCTCCGTGGCGATCTGGCGGAGCTGATGATTCCGGCGCCGGCCGCTGTGCCGGCTCGCCGGCAGGGGCTTTGGGAAGAGACCTGTTTCGAGTTTTTTCTCGGGGTCAAGGATTCGCCGC
>JAHIKF010000530.1 GCA_018897875.1 Pseudomonadota bacterium
GGACTTTTTCCCCATCCAGAGGGCCAGCAAATCCTGCTTGAGTTCCTGGGCGATGAAGCTTTCGAACTCGGCAATCTCCGTCAGCCGGGTGCTCACCTTGATCTGGCGGTCCTCATAATAATCCCCGATCTCGATGAGCCGGCGATAGACGTCCTTTTTCATACTGCCTTCCTGGCTGAGCCCGATCAATTCCAACTGGGCCCCATGGATGGTGGCCATCTGGTTGATCATCTCCAGGGAGTCCTGGCTGATGTAGCTCTGGTCCAGGCAGGCCAGGATGCGGTTGATGGACTGCTCTTCCTTGACCAGGAGCACCGAACAGCCGGCATCGTTTACCACCCGTTGGGGCACCGGCGCCGCGCCCTGCCAGAGGCATTGTCCGCCTCCGGTGCAGCCCAGGACGATGAGGTCGCTTTCCTCATTATGGGCTTCCGCCAGGATTTCCTGGACTTCATTGCCCGCCCTCAGGCGCACCTTCAGGTCTTTCTTGACCCCCCGCTTGACCAACATCTCCTCCCAAAGCCCGGTTTTCAGGGGAACCCATTCATACTGCCATTTCTCCGGGGCGTAGGGCGACTCTTCTTCCCCCGCAGCCTTCAAGAAGGTCTCCCGATAACGGTTCAAGACTCGGGGCAGGGGCTGATCCGGCGCCAGGTCGCCGTACCCTTGCAAATCCCTCCCTGCCGGAGCCGCGGACACGGCCAGCAAGGTTACGTCAGCCCAGGTGTTCAAGGCCAACCGGATAACTTCCTGCAAGGCAAAGGCGCTATAAGGGTGCTCATCTCCGGCAAATAGAATTTTCATGACGCATACCTCGCTTTGTTCTCCTCAGCGCAACACCACCATCAGCGGGGCCTTTACCTGGGAGAGCCATTGGAGTTGAGGGCTGTCTTTCTTAACATCCCGTTTTAGGCAGACGGCCACCAAGCCGTACTCTTTGTTGATCTCCGGCAGCGACTCGCCGGCCGTCAGGGCGGGAATTTCCTTGACGAACACCTGGCAGCCCGCAGTCTCCAATTCTTCCCTGGCGGCTACGACCTCCCGGCGCAGAGCCTCATCATAACCTGCCGGAGGCGGCACCCCCAGTTGGACCGGGGTTGGGCAGCCGGTCCATAATTTGCGGATCGCGGGAAGTAAGGCCTTTACCTCCGCCGGGTCCTGGCAGACCACCAGCAGTTGGTTGATTTTCCGCAAAATCCTCAGCCAGATCAGCGGGGTCCCGAGATGCTGATAGAATTTCTGGTGGAGCCGGTGGTGGATGTTGGCCGGCGTGAAGGGATAGGGCGCGCCCTCCACGTAGAGGTCGAAGGGCTCGTGCTCCATAATCTTGAGAAGCTCGTATTCCCGGTCTCCATAGAGCACCCGAGGTTCATGCAGGCTGGGGCAGGAATCCATCTCCGAGGCCAGCATCTCCTGGATCTCCTCCTTGCCGCTGGCCAAGACTTCCCTCTCCCAGGTGCGCCGTACCCAGCCCAAGCCGGTGGTGGGCACCTCCGACGGCGGCTGTTTCACATAGACCGGGTAAAGTTCCATATCGACCAGGTTGCCCAATTGGCAGGCGTAGCGGATGGCCATGCTGGAGACCAGGTCAACTTCTATGGCTACCAGGGTTTTGATCATGGGGTGTACTCCTGTATCATTCACTTGCAGATGGCCCTCACGCCGCCGCGCCTTTGATCTTGGCCGCGGCCCGATTCACCACCTCCTGGATCTCGCTCAACTTGAACGGCTTGGCGATGAAGTCGAAGACCCCTTTCCGGAAAGACTGCTTGGCGGTCTCCATGGTGGCAAAGCCGGTGATGACGATGACCTCGGTTTGGGGATGCTGCTTCTTGACTTCCTCCAGAAACCGCATGCCGTCGATTTCCTTCATCTTCAGGTCGGTGATGACGATGTCGTAGGAAGTCTGGTGAATCTGATGCATGGCCTCTACGCTCTGGATGAAGGTATCCACTTCGTAACCCAGTTTCTCCAGGGCCGGTTTCAGACGTTTGCAGACGATGGGCTCATCGTCCAGAACCAAAATCTTAAGTTGGTCTTTCATGTTTCCCTCCTAAGCCGGAGTGTTTTGCTCAAAGAAAGCCTCCACGAATTCCGGGATGTCCTCATCGCTCCGCAACTGAATATCCAACTGGCGGGTGAACCCGATGAGGCGGCCCAGAACCCGGAGGCGGTGTTCCTGGTCTTCCCGGGGCAGATGGAGAACCTTGGCCACTACCAGGTCTCCCTTGGTGTCCACCTTGAAATGATAGTGGGACAGGATATTGGCCAGCAGTTGAGCCCTCCGTGAACGCCGGGTCAGGTCGGTGACCCCGCCCACGAACCGGAAGTAGATGTGATTCCGCTGCGGATCGGGATCTATTCTGGCGTCCACCAGATTGAAGTGGTAGCCCAGCCGCAGGTGAAGATTCATATAGGTTTCGGTGATCACCGCCAGGTTGAACCCGGAAACGGTGGCGGCCCCCGGTGTTTCGGCCCAGGTCTTGGAGAGGCTGGACATCATCCCCTTGAAATCAACGGGGACGGGTTCCGTGCTCCAGACCCCGGGGCCGGAGAGCCCTTCCCACAGCGCCTTCATGGGCGCTGAGCGGATCTGTTCTGGATACAGGTTGCTCCCTGCAGCTTCGGGGGCAATTCCACCGCCCAGGTCAAGGATTTTCAAGCCCAGGGGAATATCGGAGACCAGGGTAAAGATATGGACTCCTTTGAAGCGCTTCACCAACCCGGGCAGGTCCATGAGCTCTTCCACGGCCTTCTCATGGATAAACCTGATGACGTCGTGGACAGACCGGCAGCCTGGTGGGTTAAAATCCGGGGCCGTGGGATCAATGAGGTGCAAGGGGGCGATGCGGCTCAAAAGCCGGCGCAGCAGCCGGAACTCAGGGGCGTCTTCAAAGGCCAGAGATTGCACCAGCTCATACTGCAGCAACTCGTTCACCCGTCCGTCATAGACGATACGACCCTTGGTATCCACCGTAATCTGCATACCTTCTTTCAAAAACTCCGTGGCGCCTTCTACCCCCACCAGGGTGGGCACCCGGAACTCCCGGGCGATGGTGGCCAGGTGCCCCGCCGCGGAACCCCGCTCGGCAATGATGGCCGCGGCCCGGGGGACAATGCGGGCCAGCCAGGGGGCCGTGTACTTAGTTACCAGCACCGCGCCCTCCGGGAAGCGGTTCATATCTAGGTCGGAAGAGACCTGGGCCACCACCCCGGCCCCCACCCCGGCATGGGCCACCACCCCGGTGTCCCGGAGGAGAACGGGATACTGGGCGCAACTTTCACAAATATCCTGCTTTGGCGGCGCGGCGACCTTGGGGAACAGCAGCCCCCGGGACTGGAGGATGAAGCATTGGCCGTTCTGGTCCACGGCCCACTCAACTTCCTGGGGCCGCTTGAAGTAGCGCTCCAACGTCAAGGCCCAGCGCACCAGTTGGTGGACCTGGCCTTCCGAAAGCGTGGCCGCCTCCCGCTCTTCCTGGGGCACCTGCGCCACCTCTTCCCCCCCACCGGTCTGCGGCCTCACCAGGGTCTTTTTGGCGGCGATCTCCTGGCGGCGAATGCGGTGGGGATAGACCCTTTCCACCACAAAGCGGTCCACCAACCCCCGGCCCTCCGCCACCGTGCGACCCAGTCCCCAGGAGGCATAAACCACCAGGCAGTCGCACTCTTCCGCACTGATGTCCAGGGTATGCATCAGCCCGCTGACCCGGCTGGGCACTATTTCCTGGGCCAGAACCGCCATGGCCGCTTCTTCCCCCAGCATCCCCATCTTTTGCCGGTATACCAGGGCTTCGGGCGAATAGAGGCTGGCCAGCACTTTCTTATATGCCTGGATGACTCCCCGGGGAGGCACGTTGAGCAGGCTTTCGTGCAACCCGGCAAAGGTCAGTTCCCCGTCCTCCCCGTAAGCGCTGCTCCGGATGGCCCAATAAGCTCCACCTTTTCCCGCCTGGCGTTTGATCTCCGTGGCTGCTTCCTGGGGCACCACCCCGGCCAGGATGCTGTATTGAATCTGGCGTGAGGTCTGCCGTTCGTCTTGCTCTCCCGCCGCCCAGGACTCCAGCCAGGCATGGATGCGCTCCTCCAACTGGTTGTGGTCCAGGAAAAGGCGATAGGCTCGGGTGGTGATGACGAAGCCGGGGGGCACCGGCAGCTGCAAGTTCTGAATGATTACCGCCAGGTTGTTGGCTTTGCCGCCGGTGAGTTCCGGGCGGTCCAGGGGAGCCTCAGCCAGGGAAACGATGCGCGGCATCTCGCCGGCCAGGCTGAGCCGCCCCCTGAGCTCCGACTCCAGGGGAACAAAAATGCGGTCCAGAGTAGGGTGAAGCTCGAGATAGCGGCCAGAGGTAATGAGATTCAGTCCTTGCACCATATGCAGCAACCGGGTGTGCATCTCGTCGATGGTATCCGCCAGGTACTTGCGGTCGAAGATATATTCGCCGCCGGATTTCTCTCCCAAATCGGCAATAAGTTCCATAACCCGCTGATGGTTCTGCAACAACTCCTGAAAGTGCTCAAAGATCTCCGGAAAGGCCACCAAGCCTGGCTTGGGCCTCTTTATCCGCTTCCAGAGGTCATGGAGATATTGCAACATTTGATCCAGTTTTCGGTTTTCGGTTTTTGGGTAAAAAATCCCTTCTGCCCTCTTCCCCTTATTTAATGTCCGCCTCCACCTTTGAAGAGGTAGCCCATGGCAAACCCGGTGACAATGGCAATGATTACCGCCAAAATACCATAAGTGGCGCCGTGCTCATAAGCCAAAGATGCCAGCATGGCCGGAAACCCCACCATGGCCACTTTCAGGTCGCTACACTGCTTGGCGATTACCTGGCCTCCCTGAACCACCGTGAGGCAAACCCGGTAAGCGCCGGGTTTAACTTTGGTAGGAAGGGGAAAAGCCCCCGTCACCGTCTGAGAATCGCCTGAACCGCCCTTTACTTTAAGGGTTCCGGGGAAAATGGCGTACACCTCTTCGCTTTCCTTGAGTTGGAAAAACTGGTCCAGGAACATTTCTCGCTCCCGCTGCTCCACCCGGCCGGCGAACCGAATCTGCTTCTTCAGGGCCGGATAACCCCAGGTGGCTTCTTCCGGGGGGACTTTCAACAAGGGGGGGGTGGTGCTCGAGGCAAGGTATAGGGACGGAGCTCCTTGCACCTCCAATCCTCCCACGTTCATCCACAGGCCGCCGCGCCGTCCTTTGCGCATGAGGTGTTCCGTCGCCGCCGGCCCGGTAATCTCGATCACC
>JAHIKF010000531.1 GCA_018897875.1 Pseudomonadota bacterium
AATAAATATATTTTGCTTTTTATCTATGGGTCATTAATTTTATTTCAAATATTTAGCTACTATAAATATGGAATAAAGACCTATATACTTCCAGATGATTATGCAAGATTTGGCAAGGAACTTCCCTATTGGTTTACTGCGATAAGGACGATTTATCCTCTTCTGGCATTCTTGGTTTGCTTAGGGTTAATATCATCCTTACTTAAATCACAAGGGTATCATAAATATGTCTGGATCATCTTAACGCTTGGTTTCTTCCCAATAGTTGCATTATATGGAAGAAGATTTATCTTGGCTGTGATTATAATATTGGCAATATTATGGCTCATTGAAAAAAGGAAAGATGTATTCGTAAGGAAATATTTGGCGGTTGGCTTATTGATGACCTTGGGTTTTTTCTTGTGCAACAATATTTTTCAAGCCTATCGTGAAGATATCCAAACGGTAGGGCAAGTCAATCTGGCAAAGTTAAAAAACCCATTCACCGCGGCTATCAATTTCGATGCTACGCTGAAAAATTTCAAGGCGAGACCTGGAACTTGGGAATTTAATTTCCTGGTGTTTAACCATCAATACAGTAAACCCGGCATGTTTACTGATGGAAAAATTTCCTGGGAGGGTATTAAAAGCTCGATTCCAAGAATTATCTGGCCAGGCAAACAATTTTTGGTGATAGATGAGATTTTAGCTAATTTATATCGCGTCAAAACAAAAGAAGTTGATATCGGTAAGAATATATTTGGCGTTGTACAAGTAGATTTTGGATATTTATCTCTCATTATTGTGCCACTTATAATTATATCTATCATTGCTATAATGGCGGCTTTAATTAGGATGACTATACATTACCCTACCTTTCTTTGGCTATTTTCGGGAAATATATTGTTCTTTTTGGTTAACATTGAAGAAAATGGTAATGAAATATTATATATGTTGAGAAATATTGGATTAATTTTACTAATATTTTATGGCTACCTGATGGCTAATAAAATACTTAAGTTTTGCAATCAGAAAGTGAGGGGAATTAATTGAAAGTATTGGAGACGGAGTCGGATATCTATGTGCGGCATTGTGGGTATTTTTGCATATCATAACTCGGCTCCTCCGGTAGATGCGGAAGAAGCCTTGAAGATTCGGGAGGCCATGCGACCCCGGGGGCCTGATGGGGCTGGATTATGGCTTTCTCCTGATAAACGCTTGGCGTTGGCCCATCGCCGTCTGTCGATTATTGATCTGAGCGCGGCCGGGGCCCAGCCCATGGCAACTCCCGACCAATCGGTCCGGGTGGTATTCAACGGCGAGATTTATAATTATCGGGAACTGCGGAACGGGCTTGAACACCAGGGCCATCGCTTTCAATCCCAGAGTGATACCGAGGTCTTGCTCCATCTCTACCAGGAATATGGGGAGGCCATGATGGATCGGCTGCGGGGCATGTATGCCTTTGCCATCTGGGACAACGTCAGGCAAAGTCTGTTATTGAGCCGAGATCCCTTTGGCATCAAGCCTCTGTACTACGCCGATGATGGGAAAACCTTAAGGTTTGCCTCTCAGGTTAAGGCCTTGCTGGCCGGCGGCGCCGTGGATACCAGTCCCCAGGCCGCCGGGCACGCGGGGTTTTTTCTCTGGGGTTACGTGCCGGAACCCTACACCCTGTTCCAGGGGGTGCGGGCGCTCCCGGCGGGATCGACATATCTCCAAGACCTCCAGGGTAACGCTGTATCGAAAAGTTTTTGCGCTATCCCCGCCGAACTGGCCAAGGCCTATGAAGCCGGCAAGGGATCAGCCCTCAATAAAGAGGCCGTGCAATATGAGTTGGGGCTGGCCCTGGCTGACAGCATCAAGCATCACTTGGTGGCCGATGTGCCGGTGGGCGTATTTCTCTCGTCCGGGTTGGATTCGAGTACGATCACGGCCTTGGCCGCCCAGGGGCAAGGGCAGTTGCATTCCGTCACCCTGGGATTTCAGGAATTACGGGGCGGTGGGCACGATGAAACCTCCTATGCCGCCAAGATTGCGGCGCGCTATGGCACAGTGCACCAAACCCAATGGATTACCAGGGAGGATTTTGCCGGCGATTACCAACGCATCTTGGAAGTGATGGATCAACCCGCAGTTGACGGGGTCAATATGTATTTTGTCGCCAAGATCGCCGCGGCCGCGGGCATGAAAACGGCCCTGTCGGGCCTGGGAGGAGACGAACTCTTTGGGGGGTATCCCAGTTTTCGCGACATCCCCCGGATGGCCCGGACTTTTTCCCTGGCCCACAGCTTCCCAGGATTGGGCCGGATGTGCCGGAGAGTTGCGGCACCCTGGCTGAAACACTTTACTTCGCCGAAATACGCCGGGTTGCTGGAGTATGGCGGTAGCTACGCCGGGGCTTACCTGCTGCGCCGGGGCTTGTTTATGCCCTGGGAGCTGCCGGAAGTCATGGACCCGGATATGGCCCGGGCGGGATGGCAAGCACTGCAGCCGCTGGTGCGCCTGGAAGAGACCATCCCCCACCCTTCGGAGGATTTTCTGGCGGTTTCGGCCTTGGAAATGGTATGGTATATGCGGAATCAACTCCTACGCGTGGCTGACTGGGCCGCCATGGCCCATTCCCTGGAAATCCGGGTGCCGCTGGTGGATATCATGCTGCTGCGACAGGTCGCACCCCTGCTGGCCACCAAGCATCGGCCGACAAAACTGGACATGGCCAGAACCCTTGCAACCCCTTTGCCCGTGGAAGTCCTCCATCGCCCCAAATCCGGGTTTCTGGTGCCGGTGCAGCGATGGCTGGCGGCGGCCTCCGGCCAGGGGGGCGGCAGAGGGGACCACGATTGGCGGATGTGGGCTAAAGCCGTCTACCAACACCATACCGTCGCCCCATGAGAGCTTTGTTTTTATCCATGGAAGCCTTTGGGGGTATGGGGGGCATCGCCAAATACAACCGGGATTTTCTCCGAGCCCTCAGTTCCGCTCCCGAGGTCTCAGAAGTAGTAGCCGTGCCCCGGCGGATGCTCTTGTCTCCTGAACCCTTGCCCCCAAAGCTGACCTATATCACGGGGGCCTTACCTAACCGGATAACCTATATTAAAGCGGTAATAAAATTACTCAAAGAAAATCCGAGATTTGATGTGATTGGCTGCGGCCATATTAAGTTATTACCGATGGCCTTTTTAGCAAAATTGGTAACCAGAGCTCCATTATTTATAGTAATTTATGGGATTGATGCCTGGAAGCCAATAAATAATGTGATAATTAAATATTTATTATCTAAAATTGACGTTATAATTTCAATCAGCGAGATAACCAAACAGAGATTCATAGAATGGTCGCGTTTAACTCAGAAAAAATGTTTTATTCTTCCCAACGCCATAGCTCAAAGGAATTATGGGGTTGGCCCCAAATCTCAGGATTTGCTCGAGCAGTATGGGCTCAGCGATAAAACCGTTCTGATGACGTTGGGCCGACTGGCCCCGGAGGAACAGTATAAAGGTTTTGATGAGATCATGGAGTTACTCCCGGTATTGTCAAAGCAAATTCCCCATATCGCCTATCTGATTGTCGGCGATGGTAAGGATCGGGCGCGGCTGGAGGCGAAAGCTCAAGCCCTGGGGGTGAGGGACCGGGTTGTATTTACCGGGTTCATTCCCGAGGCCGAAAAGGCGGACCACTATCGCCTCGCCGACGCCTTCGTGATGCCGGGTCGGGGGGAGGGTTTCGGGTTCGTTTTCTTAGAGGCCCTGGCCTGCGGCATACCCGTAGTGGGCAGCAAGCTGGACGGGAGCCGGGAAGCCTTGCGCGGCGGAGCCTTAGGGATCCTGGTGGACCCGGGTCGCCCCGATGAAATTCAGGCCGGCGTTCTTAAAGCCCTGCAGCAGCCCCCGGGGGTCATCCCCGCAGGGTTGGATTATTTCTCCTTTGAAAATTTTGAAAAGCGTTGTCACCGAATCCTGCGGCAGGTGATCAAATCCAGGGGAGTCGGCTGAAGTCTAACTATATGCAAAACATGAAAAAAGCGCTTATTTGCGGGGTTTCCGGACAGGATGGCGGGTATCTGGCCCAACTCTTGTTGGCCAAGGGGTATCAGGTGGTGGGGAGTTCCCGGGATGCCCAGATGGCCTCCCTTAACAATCTGATACGCTTAGGGATTCGTGACCAGATCGAGGTTGAATCCGTGGCCCTCAGCGATTTTCGCAGCGTGCTGCAAGCGCTCATTAAGGTAGAGCCGGACGAAATTTACAACTTGGCGGGACAGAGCTCGGTGGCCCTGTCTTTTCAGCAGCCCGTGGAAACCCTGGAAAGTATCAGCGTGGGCACCCTCAATCTTTTGGAAGCCATCAGGTTCACCGGCAAGCCCATTAAATTGTATAATGCCTGTTCAGGTGAATGTTTTGGGGATATTGCCGACGGTGCGGACGAGAACACCCCGTTTCGCCCGCGCAGCCCCTATGCCGTGGCCAAGGCCGCGGCGTTTTGGGAGGTGGCCAACTACCGGGAGGCCTATAACCTATTCGCCTGTTCCGGGATTTTGTTCAATCATGAATCGCCGTTGCGGCCGGCCCGTTTCGTCACCAAAAAGATCGTGAGCGCGGCCTGCCGCATTGCGGCCGGCTCCCGGGAGCAGCTCCAACTGGGGAATATTGCCATCCGGCGTGACTGGGGTTGGGCCCCGGAATATGTGGAAGCCATGTGGCTCATGGTGCAGCAGGAAGCCCCGGATGATTTCGTCATTGCCACGGGAGAGAGCCACTCTTTAGAAGAATTTGTGGCCGCGGCTTTTGGTCGGGTCGACCTGGATTGGCGCCAGCATGTGGTCATAGACCCGGATTTATTTCGGCCCACCGAAATTGCCATCAGCCGGGGCAATCCCCGGAAATCCCGGGAAACCTTTGGATGGCAGGCCAGATATAAAATGAAACAAGTGGTCACCTTGATGGTAGAGGATGAACTGCGGCACCTTAAGGGGCATGGAGCCTAAAATACGTCTGGCATATCTGGTGACTCACCCGATCCAGTACCAGGCCCCCCTGCTGCGCCGGATTGCGGCGGAGCCCGGCATTGATCTGACGGTGTTTTTCTGCAGCGATTTTTCCCTAAAAAGTTATCTCGACCCCGACTTTGGCAAAACTATTGCGTGGGATGTCCCCCTGACCGGGGGCTACCGGCATGAAATCCTCCCGGCCCTGGGGCGGCAAGATCGGGTGTCCTTCTGGCGGCCTTTCAATTATGGCCTGGCCAGGCGCTTGAGCCGGGACAATTTTGACGTTCTCTGGGTCCATGGCTATAACCGCTGGTTCCATTGGCGCGCCATGGCAGGGGCCAAAATCCGCGGGCTCAAGGTGTTGGTGCGCGATGAAGCGACGGGCCTCAGCGCCCCTCGGAGTTACCTGAAGCGGATATGCAAGCGCTGGTTCTTTCAGGGGCTCAGGAAGTGCGTGGATGGATTCCTGGCGATCGGGACCCTCAACGCCGAGTATTATCGCTCCTATGGCATTGCCGGCAGGCGGATTTTTCCCGTACCCTACGCGGTGGATAATAGCTTTTTTCGAGATCAGGCCAGGGCGGCCGCCGGGGAGCGGGAGCGCTTGCGGCGCGATCTGGGTCTGGAACCGGACCGGCCCATTATCCTCTATGCCAGCAAGTTGTCGAAGATCAAACGCGGTGCGGACCTGCTCGAGGCTTATATCCGGATGTCACCCGACCAGGTCCAGGAGCCGCATCCCTACCTCGTGTTCATCGGGGACGGCGACCAGCGGCAATCCCTGGAAGGGCGTGCCGGGGCGATGCCTTGGAATTCCATCAAGTTTCTGGGATTCAAAAATCAGACCGAACTCCCGGGATATTATGACCTGTGCGATGTGCTGGTGTTGCCCTCGGTCTTTGAGCCCTGGGGGCTGGTGATTAATGAAGCCATGAATGCCGGGCGGGCGGTGGTGGTCAGTGATCAGGTGGGGTGCGGCCCTGATCTGGTGAGGCCCGGGGAGAACGGCTATGTTTTCCCCGCCGGGGATATTGCCGGGCTCCGGCAGTTGCTCGTTAACCTGTTGGGCGATCCTGATAAATGCCGCATCATGGGGCAAAAGAT
>JAHIKF010000532.1 GCA_018897875.1 Pseudomonadota bacterium
GACGAGGCGGTGCGGCGCCTGTTGGCAGTGGGCGGCGATTTGGACCACATCGGCGGGGTGGACAACTTCTGCTGGCCCAGCGTCGAGTACCACCCGCAGCACAACCCCGACGGGAAGTTTAAGGCGGCGCAGCTGGTGCGGTCCTGCCTGGCCCTCAAGGACCTGTGTCACGCTTACGGCATCCCCTTGCTGTCCGGCAAGGACAGCATGTACGTCGACGGCCTGCTGCCCGGGGCGTACGGGGAGATGCACCGGGTAAGCGGCCTGCCTACCCTGTTTTTCACCGCGGTGAGCGTCCTTAATAACCTCAGCCAGGCCCTGAGCCTCGAGTGGAAACGGCCCGGCGACCTCATTTACCTGGTGGGCGACACCCGGCCCGAGCTGGGGGGCTCGGAGTTTTACGAACTCCTGGGGTATGTGGGGCTGAGCGTCCCTCAGGTCAACCCCGAGGCCTTCCTGCCCTACTACCGTCTCCTGTCCCAGGCCGGGCAGTTGGAGTTGCTGGCCTCGGCCCACGGCCTCTACCGGGGGGGCCTGGCGGTGCACCTTGCCCTCTCCAGCCTGGCGGCGGGGCTGGGGCTGGAGGTGGACCTGAGCCGGGTGGCGCCTGATTTGCCGGACTACGCCGCCCTGTATTCCGAATCGGCCGGCCGTTTCCTGGTGAGCCTGGACCCGGCCGACGCCCCCCGCCTGGAGGATCTCTTTGCCGGGCAGCCGCTGGCGTTGATCGGGCAGGTGCAGTCAGACCCAACCTTCAAGATTATCCGGCACGGCCGGACGCTCTTAGAGACTCCCCTGGCCACCCTGAGGACGGCCTGGGAGCGCCGTTTCGGCGGCCTGGTTTGAAGGGCGACGGTTTTCTGATATAATTTTATCGGGTTAACAAGGCGGTACCGGCATCCAGGTGGTTTAGACCCAGGGCCACAATAAATCCCCCTAAATCCCCCTTTATAAAAGGGGGACTTTTACCCCCCTTTCTTAAAGGGGGGGAGGGGGGATTATGGATTGATCCGGATGGCCAACAGCCGCATAGAAAAGCGGTGAACTGTAGTGCGCCGCGGATAGTACGCCATGTTGGGTTCAAACAGGTAATGCATCTCTTGTGGGGGCGGACCTGTGTGTCCGCCCTGGCCTGAGGGCGCACACGCAGGTGCGCCCCTACAGGATAGCGGTGTTTCTTACTTTTAGGCGCGCGGCTTGGTATTACCAGTCAAAACAGTAACTGTGAGGGACAGAATATGCATGCGGAAATGTTAGTGCTGCGGTTTTCCGAAAAAGTGGTGGATCAGCCTATCATCTACCGCCTGGTCAAGGATTTCGATCTGGAGTTCAACCTCCTCAAGGCCACCATCTATCCCCGGAAAGAGGGGATCATGGTCATGGAGCTCAGGGGCCACCCCAAGAATTTCCGGCGGGGCCTCAAATACCTCCGGGAGGCGGGCGTCAAGGTCCAGCGGGTGGCCCGGGATGTGCGGCGCAACGAAGATCGCTGCTACCAGTGCGGCACCTGCACCGCGGTCTGTCCCACCGGGGCGCTCTATGTCGAGCGGCCGGAGATGGCCGTGCTCTTTGACCCCAGCAAATGCAGCGCCTGCGAGCTGTGTTGCCCGGTCTGCCCGGCCCGGGCCATGGAGGTCCGGCTCAACCGCAGCTCCTTGTGAGTTCGGCCCGCTATTTTGCTGCCCTTTTACATCAGCGTCTATTCCGCGGTCATCGCCTGCATCTATTTCCTGCTGCCCCTCTATCTGAAGGGCAGCCTCCATTTCACCGGCACCCAGATCGGGGTCCTCTACGCCGTCCTCAGCCTCAACGCCATCCTGGTGTCCTTTCCCGTCGGCGTCATCGGCGACCGTTACCCGGCCCGAATTCTCACCCGGGTCGGCCTGGCGGCCACCGCCGCCAGCCTCTGGGGACTATCGGTGGTGGGGAATTTCTGGCCCTTCCTGGCGGTCTTTTTGGCCTTCGGCCTGAGCAGCCAGCTCTTCCGGCTCTCCCTGGATACCCTGCTGTTCAAGGAAGACCATGGGGATGCGCCCCGGCGCCTGGGGCACTACAATGCCATGCGCATGGGCGGCATGATGGTGGGCGCCCTCCTGGGAGGCGCGGCCTATTATTGGCTGGATTTTACCGCCACCCTGAAACTGTTCAGCGTCGGGCTGCTGCTGTTGATCGCCCCCACGGTGTGGCTGCCGCTGACCCGGGGGGTGCGCACCACCCTGTTCGAGTATGGCCGGGATTTTCTGGCGCCGCCGGTGCTGTTCTTCGCCACCTGGCTCTTTCTCTTCACCCTGCACTGGGGGGCCGAGGCCACCAGCCTCTCCCTGTTCCTTGAAAAAAATCTGGGCCTTTCGCCCCTGGGGGTGGGGGCCTACATGGCCGGCGAGTTCGGGATAGTGGCGCTCACCGCCTATCTCTACGGCCGTCTCTGGGCCGGGCGTCTGAAGCCCCTCACCTTTCTGGCCCTGGCCCTGATTTTTTCCGGCGCCGGGCATATCATGATGACCTACCCGGTCCTGCCCTGGTCCTTTGCCTGGCGGGCGGTGCACGGGTTCGGCGACGGCCTCATCCTCATGGAGACCTACACCACCATCACCCGGCTGTTTCACGTCGACCGCATCGGCGGCAACGCCTCCCTCATCTCTTTGACCACCACCCTGGGGGTCTTCGCCGGCTCCCTGATCTTCGGCCCCCTGGGCGCGGCCTACGGGTACCAGGTGCCGCTCATCATCTCCGGCGCCATCAGCCTGGCCCTCCTGCCCCTGGCCTACGCGGGTTTAAAAGAGGGCGCCTAAAATTGTGGGGCGAATCTGAGCGCCACCCCTGACCCAACCGGACCGGGCCGGTTGCGGCAGTGACTTGCCTAAAAGGCTTTTGAAAAACGGGGCAGGCTCCCTGTCCGGTTTACCCAAACCTTTCGCCTTGACGAATGATGTCGCAATTCCTAAAATAAGCGGGGACCGGGGTTTTTGACCGGCCAGCGCCAATGTGCCGGTTACCCCTGACTCTTCATGAGGAGAAAGAATATGCGACAGGAGATACACCAATCCGCAATCATGGGATGCCGGCAGAGCGGGGCGATGCTCATGGCAGGCCTGGCGGTGCTTTTCATGGTAATCATGGCCGCAGCCCCTGCCCCACTTCAGGCCGCCAACCAGGTTGCCGAGCTTATGGTCAGCGACCACGCCGATGCCAAAGGCGTGGTGGAACAGCACCAGAGCAAGTTTAGCTCCTCTGTGGCGGAAATTTATGGTACCGCCCTCATTTCCGGGGCGAAAAAAGGCAAAGAGGTTACCACAGAACTCTTCTATGTGACGCAGAACTTAAACGTCCTTTCCAGCAGAGATGATTTGCCTGACGACGGAGAGGTCACCCTCACTTTCGCCTTCCCCAAACCTGACAAAGGCTGGCCGGCAGGTGACTACAAGTTAGTCATCTCCATTGCCGGCGGAGCCACCAAGGCAGTGACTTTCCAGGTAAAATAAACCGGGATACGCCAGTCATCCCCTTAATCCCGCCTCAAGGTAAGTCAGCCCCAATTTATTCTGATGGTGCGAGCTACTGGCGCCAACCACGACAATTTTCCCAGCGGCCACCTCACGTCTACCCGTTGGTTTATTTCGGTGCGCCAGACCGGAAAAGAACTTTTCCGGGCAGTTGCTCATGGGCCTTCGGCCCACCCGTAATACCAAGTTGCGCTCATAGAAGTAAGAAAAGCCTCTTCCTGTAGGGGCGCACCCGCGTGTGCGCCCTCGATCCAGGGCGGACACATGGGTCCGCCCCTACAGAAGATCAATTACCTGTATGACCGCAGTTTGGTATAAAACATGAAAAAGTAGAGATCGTAATTATGGCAGGCAGTGCCCTCCTTTCATGTAACTTTTCGGAGCCCAACATCCGGGCCGGCTGTTTCACAGAAAACGGAAAACAGAAAACAGAAAACTTTTCAGAACAGAGGTCGGAAGGCCGGTCCACTGGCCCAGTAGGGCGGGGGGGGAACCTAGCGGCCGAAATAGCCGGTGAGGGTAGCGGTGGCCAGGATCTTGCCCTCCAGGGCCTGCTTGAACGCGGCCAGCCCGGCGCTCTTGCCGATCTCGACCTTGGGTGCGCTCAAGGCATAGAGGGTGAACACGTAAGGATGGTCGCCGCTGCCCCGAGGCGGTTGGGGGCCGCCGTACCCCGTCTCCCCAAAGGAGTTTTGCAACTCCTGCGCCCCCGGCGGCATCTTGTGGCCGGAGGCTCCCTCAGGGATGGCGTTGCTGTCCTTGGGGAGATCGACCACCAGCCAGTGCACCCAGTTCCGGGCGATGGGATGAGGGTCCACCATGGCCAGGGCGAACGACTGGGTGTCCTCCGGGGCGCCCGACCAGCTTAAGGGCACAGAGACGTTTTGGCCCCCGGCTCCGGGCATCACGTAGGGCAGAGGAATTTTGCCGCCATCGGGGAAGGCGCTGGATGTTATCTGCATGGGTTGTCCTCCTGAGCCGCATACAGCGGTGAAAGTAAGAATCAGGGCCATCACACCGCACATAAAACAGAGCCGTTGCATGACGATGTTTTCCGATTGGGGGTCAGCCTGGCGGATGACCCTTCTTATACCAACTATCATTTCCTCACGGACACAACGAAAGATGAAAAATGGCTGGTGTTGGTGGGGCGGCCGTCCCTGGCCGCCTCTCGCTGGCGGGCACGGAGGCCCGCCCCACCGAGCTATTTTCATATAAATGCGCCATCGAACCGCAATTTTTCGTAGGGGCGGACCCATGTGTCCGCCCTTTTCGGGGTGCACACGCAGGTGCTCCCCTACGATAGCGTTCGGTAATTCTTTGATTACACCTCGGTATTAAACTATCCGAGGCCTTGATTTTCCAGGAGTTTTCTCAAGGGCACAGCCCACGAGGCTCCGGGATGCGGTGCTTAGACGCGGTCGCGGCCGGCCAACCTTCAGAAGGCCATATCCGGGGACCAGATATCGCAGACCTTGCCCACCAGTTCTGCTCCCGGCTGCAAGGATTTTTTGCCCGGTTCCCAGCCGGCGGGGGTGGCTTCGCCGGTCTGGCGCACAAACTGGCAGGCCTTAATCTGCCGGATCATCTCGGCCACGTTGCGGCCCACCGCCGGGGCCAGTACCTCCATGGCCTGGAGGATGCCGTCGGGGTCGATGAGGAAACGGCCACGGATATCCACGCCGTTGTCCTCATCGTAAACGTCGTAGAGCTCGCCGACTCGGCCGCCGGTGTCGCTCAGCATGGGATAAGGCAGCCCTCCGGGAACCATCTTGGACAACTCACCTTCCTGCCACACCTTGTGGGTAAAGGGGCTGTCGATGCTGATGGCCAGGACCACGGCCCCCAGGGACTTGATCTCATCGTACTTGGCGGCAACTGCCGTCAATTCCGTGGGTCATACAAAGGTGAAATCCCCGGGATAGAAGTAAAGCATCACCCATTGGCCTTTGTAATCCGACAACTTCACCTTTTTGATTTCGCCGTTGATATAGGCGTTGGTTTCAAAATCCGGGGCCGGCTTGCCTACCTTAACCGCCATGGTCAGATCCTCCTTGAAGAATTATGGGTTAAATCCAGCCTTTTCTTCGGAAGTACTCGAGCATGGAGAGCGCGATCACCACGACCGCGCCGAGGACCATAAAATAACCGTATTCCCATTGCAACTCAGGCATATGCTTAAAGTTCATGCCGTAAAGACTGGTGATAAACGTCAGCGGCATGAAGATGGTGGCAATGATGGTCAGCACCTTCATGATCTCGTTGAGCCGGTTGCTCATGGAAGAGAGGTAAATATCCAGCATCCCCGCCAGGATGTCCCGGTAAGTCTCCACCGTATCAATGGCGATGATGGTGTGGTCATAGACGTCTCTAAAATAGTTACCGAGATTTTCGCTGATCAGGGGGGACTCCCGGCGCTCCAGCCGGGCGATCACTTCCCGCAAGGGCCACAGGGATTTGCGCAACATGATCATGTCATTCTTGAACCGGTGGACATCGCGCAAGGTTTGGGGCGAGGGCCGGGCC
>JAHIKF010000533.1 GCA_018897875.1 Pseudomonadota bacterium
GGCCGCCCTATAACTATAACTTTGAACCTTGAACTTTGAACTTTTCACGGCTGAAAACCGTCAACGCGATTAACCCTTTACAGGAGGACCACCAGCAATGAAGTGGGGCGGGCGTCCCCGCCCGCCGTGTAGGGTGCGCACTGCGCACCTTCATCCTGCGCCGGTCTCAACAGGGCGGGCTAGGCGGCCGAATGGCGGCGGCCACAGGCCGCCCTATAACTATAACTTTGAACCTTGAACTTTGAACTTTTCACGGCTGAAAACCGTCAACGCGATTAACCCTTTACAGGAGGACCACCAGCAATGAAGCGAATGGCATATTTACCCTTAGCCCTGCTCTTCCTGCTCCTGCTGACGGGGCTGAGCGCCGCCCAGGACGTCCAGAGCTACATCGACCAGGGGATCAAACACAGCCAGTCAGGCCGTTACGACCAGGCCCTGCAGGCCTTTGACCAGGCCCTGAAACTCAAGCCCAACGACCCGGCCCTCATCACCTTCAAAGGCATCGTCTACTACGCCCGGGGCCAGAACGACCGGGCCCTGAAAGAGTTCGAAGCCGCCATCAAACTAAACCCCAACTTCGGCCGGGCCTACTACCAGCGGGGCATGATCTACCAGAGCCAGGAGAAGTATCAACCGGCCCTGGAGGACATCCAGAAGGCCAAGAACCTGGGCTACGGGGTCGACCCGGACTTCATCGAACTGCTCAAGCGCAAGGCGGCGGCGCAGAAGTAGCGGCAGAACCCTGACGCCAATTCCTGAGATTCCTGGCAGGGCCCGGCCGCCGGCGGGGTTGGAGGTGCGGCGCCGGTTCCTTGGGCCTGCTTCGCTGGTGCCGTAGGTTCGCCACATAAAACGCCCGTGGCTGCATTAAGTAAAAAAGGCAGGGTCAAAGACCTTGCCTTTTCTCTTCATGGCGTCCAATGCCCGCCCTACATATCTGCCCAAGGTGACATAAGCAGGAAGGCCTGGGCTACCAATTTTCACTGAAAACTGAAAACCGAAAACCGTCTTCTAAATTACTTTATGCAAAGGATACTCCACGATGCCCTGGGCCCCGGCCCGGATGAGGCGAGGGATGAGGGTCCGCACCTCCCCCTGGTTCACCACCACCTCCACCGAGTACCAATCGGTTTCGTAGAGGCTGGCGATGGTGGGGGCCAGCAGGCTGGGCAGCAGGCCGATGATGTCCTTCAACCGCTGCTCCGGGATGTTCATCTTGAGGCCCACCATGCGTTCGGCCCGGAGCGCCCCCAAGAGCAGCAGGTTGAGATTCTCCATCTTCTCCCGCTTGGCGGCGTCGTACTCCCACACCTGGTTGTTGGCGATGAACTGGGTGTTGCTCTGGAAGAGCTCGTGGATGATCTTGAGGCCGTGGGCCCTGATGGTGCTGCCGGTCTCCGTGACCTCGACGATGGCGTCGGCCAGCCCCGCAGACACCTTGGCTTCGGTGGCCCCCCAGGAAAACTCCACCGAGACCGGGATCTGACGCTCCTTGAAGTAGCGCCGGGTGTAGTTCACCAGTTCGGTGGCGATTTTTTTGCCCGCCAGGTCCCGCAGGCTGCGGATTTCGGAGTCTGCCGGCACCGCCACCACCCAGCGCACCGGATTGAGGCTGGCCTTGGAGTACATGAGGTCCGCCACCACCGTGACCTGGGAGTCGTTCTCCATGGTCCAGTCTTTACCGGTGATGCCGCAGTCCAGGGCGCCGTTCTCCACGTAGCGGCTCATCTCCTGAGCCCGGCACATGGAGCAGGTGATCTCCGGGTCGTCGATATCGGGAAAGTAACTCCGGCCATTGACCTGAATATGCCAACCGGAACGCCGGAAGAGTTCCAGGGTCGCCCTCTCCAGACTGCCCTTAGGGACGCCTAACCGTAGCTTATCCACCCCCATATACCTCCTTGGGATCAAAGATCGGGGAGCCCACCACCTGCCAGTCATCCCCTTGCCGCCGGTGATAAAAGCAACTTCGGTGACCGGTATGGCAGGCGGCCCCGCCCACCTGCTCCACCTTCAGGAGCACCGTGTCCCGGTCGCAATCCAGAAAAATCTCTTGGACCCGCTGCACGTGGCCGGAAGTACCACCCTTGTGCCAGATGGTCTCCCGGGTGCGGCTGTAATAATGGGCCTCGCCGGTGGCCAGGGTGCGTTCCCAGGCCTCCTGGTTCATGAACGCCAGCATCAGCACATCGCCGGTAGCCGCGTCCTGGACGATGGCCGGCAGGAGGCCTCCCATTTTGTCGAAATCAAGACTAACTTGGTGGCTCATAACCTAAAAATTTACCCTTTTTCGTTTGATTCCGCAAGCGCAGATGGTACATTTTCCCCAGGAGAATCGCCGCCCGTGAGCAAAATTATCCCCTACAGCACCCTGTTGCGCCAGCAGCACGTGAGCTTTCTGCGGCACAAAAACCGGGAATACCGGGAA
>JAHIKF010000055.1 GCA_018897875.1 Pseudomonadota bacterium
TAAACCTTTTTTGAAATGCCAGGAGACTCAAGTTTTCTTGTTGCACAATAATTGCTCCATTTAGCTAATTAATTTAGTTAATTATAGCTTATTTTCGGAGCAATGGCAATAAGCGTTAACTATAATTAGTTGCATGTCCAAACGAATTTGGTATAACCTCCCCCGCTTTTTTTTTGCGCCAGCCTGCCGGGAGGAAACCATCAACAGAGAGGGTATCGGAACATATTGAGAATTGTATATATCGGCAAGCTGTCGCTACCTTGAATACCGCCTGTCAACTTTCTGGAACAATTACTTTTTCAGCGAAATGTGTGCTATCATGCCTCCCACGAGACAATTTGGCTGCGAAAGAGTAAACTTGTCAGGGTGGAATTCGGAGAGAAGGCTCCCCCAAAAGCATTTTTGGACTGCGGTAGCCTAAGCTGCCGCATAATCTCGGGTAATGCCGCATTAAGAGTCTTCAAGCCCCGGAGGTGGTATGCTGAAATAGATTGGCCTTCCCTTAGCTCACCGCCACCGCGCGGTGCTGGCCTGGGGTTCATAGATCGACACCCAAGCCAGAATCTGTGAACAAAGAGGGGGGTGTGTAACACGTACTTGCGCTGGGAGCGGGGCAATGTACGGGAATCTTTTGTGCAGTTGAGTTATATTTTTACCAAGTATCGCGCCAAATACCGCCTCATGCCCCTGATAGAATTTTTCCTAGGCCAACTGGAATATCCTCTAACCCTGGTTGGCTCTATTGCGCTCTTACTCTCGGCGATGCTCTATCCCCAGATCATCCTGAAATTTATCGCGACCATGGGAATATTTTCCCTGCTGAACCTGATCTATTACCTGTGGCTGGAGAGAGAGACCCCCATCCTAACTTAAAACTTGCTATAATTACTGGGGGCAGGTCAGGGCGAGCCGGTGGCTCGCCCCTACGGTGTGACTTTCACGGTAAAGCCTGCGGCTACAGAAAATAAGCTTTTGAGCGCAACTTCAGTATGAGCAGATGCCCCAACTTCGTACGGGAGGAATCCCGGTGTCATCTAACTGTTTCAAGCCTAACCCGGTTTTCATGCGCCGGGCCATTGATGAGGCCCTGGAGAACCTGCCGGCGATGGACGGGGGCCCCTTTGGGGCCTGCCTGGTGCGTGGGGACGAAGTCCTGGCCGTGGCCCATAACACGGTGCTCAAAGACCTGGACCCTACCTGCCACGGGGAAACGAATGCCATCCGCCTGGCAGCCCGAAAACTTCAGCACTACGACTTGTCGGGCTGCGAGATCTACTCCACCACCGAACCCTGCCCCATGTGCTTTGCGGCGATTCACTGGGCCCGCATCGGCCGGCTCATCTATGGCACCGCCATCATTGAGGTGGCGCAGTTGGGCTTCAACGAACTCACCCTCGGCAGCCGACAGATGCAGGAACTGGGCCGGAGCCCGGTGGCCATTTATCCGGGCTTTCTCGCCGATGAATGCCGGCAGCTCCTGGCCGAGTGGGCCCGGATGCCGGGGCGTCAGATCTATTGAAGGGCGCTGCCGGCCAAGCGACAGCAGGCGCATCACCGCCGCCGGCCCCAAACTTGTTGCGATTACAGCCGGTTTTCCTTTACGCCATGAGGGAAGATTTGCTAAACTGGGGTAAGCTATGGTCGGGGTCCAAGATTTATCACGTCGAGGAACTCAATCAAGTAGGGAGGGAGCGGCATGAAAATAAGATTGGGTGGGAGGCGCGGCAGGCTGATCCTGGCCGTCGGCCTCATGGCAGGCTTAATTTTGGGAGCCGGGGCGAGCGCCCGGGCAGAAAGGAGTCATCCGTTGGTCAAACTGGAAACGAGCATGGGAGACATCACCCTGGAGTTGTATCCGGACAAGGCTCCGGTTACGGTGGCCAATTTTCTGGAGTACGTCAAAGCGGGATTTTTTAACGGCACCATTTTTCACCGGGTCATCAGCGGGTTTATGATCCAGGGCGGCGGTCTGGATGCCAAGATGAACAAGAAGCCGACCCGGGCGCCCATCAAGAACGAAGCCGACAATGGCCTGACCAATGACGCCTACACCGTCGCCATGGCCCGGACCAATGACCCGAATTCGGCTACGGCCCAGTTCTTCATCAGCACGGTCAACAACACCTTTCTCAACCACACCGCCAAGACGCCCCAGGGATGGGGTTACGCGGTGTTCGCCAAGGTAGTCAAGGGAAAGGAAGTAGTGGATAAAATCAAAGCGGTGCCCACCACCACGCGGGACTCTTATGAGAATGTGCCCCAGGAGCCGATAACCATTATTAAGGCCACTGTGGTGCAGAACTAGCCTCTATGAATTAGACCACTCCACTCCCGGGTGCGGGATTACATATGGTCGATGAGGGCCTGGCCGAACTCGGAGCACGCCACTTCCCGGGAGCCCGGCAGGAGGCGAGCCAGGTCGTAGGTGGCGATACCGTCCTTGAGGGTGCGGGGCAGGCTTTGGTGGATAAGCTGGGCCGCCTCGCCCCAACCGAGATATTCCAGCAACATGGCCCCGGAGAGGATCAGGGAGCTGGGATTGACCTTATCCTGGCCGGCATACTTGGGGGCGCTGCCGTGGGTGGCTTCGAAGATGGCGCAATTGTCGCCGATGTTGGCCCCCGGCGCCATCCCCAGTCCCCCTACCTGGGCCGCCAGGGCGTCGGAGATATAATCACCGTTCAGATTGGGGGTGGCGATAACCTGGTATTCCTCTGGCCGCAGCAGTACTTGCTGAAACAGATTGTCGGCCAGCCGGTCCTTGAGCACCGTCTTGCCGGCCGGGAGCTGCCCCTTGTAAACCGTGGAGAACTCTGCCTCCGAGATCACCCCTGCCGGCAACTCCGCCGCCACTTCATAGCCCCAGGTTTGGAAGGCCCCTTCGGTGTATTTCATGATATTGCCTTTGTGCATCAGGGTGACCGAGGCCCGCTGGTGTTGCACCGCATGCTTTAAAGCCATGCGGATCAGCCGTTTGCTGCACCGTTCGGTCATGGGCTTGATGCCGATGGCCGCGGACATATCCAGGCTGCAGCCCAATTCGTGATTGAGAAAATTGATCAGGCGCTGGGCCTCAGGGGTGTTGGCGGCCCACTCGATACCGGCATAGACGTCTTCGGTGTTTTCCCGGAAAATCACCATGTCGATTTTTTCCGGTTCCTTCAGGGGGCTGGGCACCCCGGTATAGTAGCGCACCGGGCGGATGCAGGCATACAGGTCCAGAACCTGGCGCAGGGTGACGTTCAGCGACCGAAAGCCCCCGCCGATGGGGGTGGTCAGCGGCCCCTTGAGGGCTACCCGGTATTCCCGCAGGGCCGTCAACGTTTCCACCGGCAGATAACTGCGGCTCAGTTTGAAGGCCTTTTCCCCGGCCAGGACCTCTTGCCAGAAGATGCGCCTGCGGTCGCCGTAAGCCTTGGCCACCGCCGCGTCCAATACCGGGCGGGTGGCGTGCCAGATATCCGGCCCGGTGCCGTCGCCTTCGAGGTAGAGAATTATCGGCCGGTCGGGAACTACGAGTCCGCCGGCGGGGGTTGCGGTAACGATCTCACCCTGTCCATGCTCATGCTGTGTCATCATAGGCCTCGTTTAAACTAGTGACCTATTATTTCAACCTATTTTTTCCGCCGGCGCAAGTATTTCCTGGCCGCCCGCTCATGGTGAGCCGGGGGTTTTTCAGGGTCACGAGCCGGACTGCGGCCAGGGGCCTGGCGGCGATGCTTGAGGTGGCGGGAGAGGGCCGAGGAGGACAGACCGAATCAGGCGCCAGGGGGCTCAGGGGGAGGCCGTCCATCAGGGCCTGGTCGATGTCCGTTAGGGAGGCGTGGGTGCAGACGGTACAGCGGTTATCCGTGGGTTTTCGGTTTCCGGTTTCCGGTTTTCAGTCAAAGCATCGGGGAAAGGTTATCAGGGAAGGGGCCAAAGGGCCAGCATAGAAGGGACGCATGGCGGGAAATTGGGGGGAGAGGGAGGGAACGGATTCTTAATATAAAGACAGACCAGCGGCAAGGTGAAGGGGTCCGAGGCCCAGGCCGAAAATTGTTAAGACGCTATATTGCAATACATGACCCCCCAAAACCATGCTCTCTGCCAATTAATTTCGAAAAGCGAGTGACATTGTGCTGATTGAGAGTTGAATATCTCCATAGCACGAGATCAACTACTGCAATCGGCTCATCGGTAGCATTTGCAATATCTTCACATAACTGTTGGACGTCGTTATATCCAAGGTTCTCAGACAATCTACTAAGGTGTCTGTCAGGTTTGGCAAGAGGAATCCCAATATTTTTAGCAAGGTGATATGATGTGACAGGGCCAATGAAGCAGAATTGTTGCAAAAAGCGAATGCCATCTTCTATTATTTTGCTTACTATATTATAGAAACCATCTTGATTTATGCGAGATGCTACTGAGAGGATAGCATCTATTTTTCCGTTATGATTGAAGTGGCGAAGTGCTCTAGTCTTACATTTGGCAGCGTTTCGGACAATAGATGAAGCCGATTTCCAATCAAGAAATGCTGTACTTATTTGAGGAAATTTTCTTCTTAATATTGTTTCACGAAATCCCCCAGAAAGAATTACCCACGCAGATTCGCGGAGCAATGTCGGCTCGTCCAAATCATATAATGAGACCGAATACTGCCAATCAATTTCCGACGCAAAACCTTTCTCGATTAAAAATTGCTTAATAATTAGGTAAGCTTTTGCAAGGCACCGCACTCGGATGATTGAGTTCGTGGTTTTATGCATCGTAAATTTTTCCTAGCCCTCTGGTGTGGTCTTAAGGACCTTCCAGTTGCATCGGCCCCAAATGCATAACCTAAGCAAGATTACTGAACTACCAGGGTGATTGCTAATTAACTTGCTTAACATAATCTTATGATAGTGTCGCGCTTTTAGGGCATTGAATTTAGAGTCTGGAATGGCAATGAGATTGCCTAAGATTAACGCTGACTTCCGAGCAAAATCAGCGCGAGATCGGTCATTCTGCTCATTAAAAAATGCAAGGACTTCTCGCCACTCTGTTTTCAGAGGAATGAGTGTATTGAAAGCCTCTCGATGTTGTGTGGCTTTTCCTTTCCAATCGACAATGAGAGATACGATTGAAAGAAAAAAAACTATAATAGCAGATGCGCCGATAATAATACGAGCAATTTCAGTTTCTATATTGAAGTAATTAAGAACTCTTGGGTCAATAAACGTAAGCGCCACTAAAATAGTTGAGATGGCAAGCATTGATAGTTCTAAAAGCTTTGACAGTTTACTATATCTACTTGCTAAGATGGAATGCATTGTTAGCATCATATCAATCACCTTAGCCTGACGTTTTAATTCATCTTTTTGCATAAATATTACATTTATGTTCCGAATAATGTATTCCATTCATCAAGAGAACTGGAATTATCTGCATTATTTACTCGGCGATAGACGCGGGCAAAGGCATCAGACACAATCCTCCGCTCAAGACTATTTGCAGCACCTAAATAATCGTCAACATGCACAGATTGTCCTGTCCGATCCATAATTGGCTGGCGA
>JAHIKF010000056.1 GCA_018897875.1 Pseudomonadota bacterium
CTGACCCTCTCCCCCATTGGGGGAGAGGGGAAAAAGTGGAACCGATTTAATGCCTTATAGTTACTAAACCCAGCGACATCACCTACTCCCTCTCCCCCCGCTTCGGGGGGAGAGGGTTGGGGTGAGGGGGGTGGAACAACCGCATGCAATTTATTAACCGGACATCGCCTCACCGGGCCGCCTTATCCCCGCCGGCGGGATTATTTCGCAATATTTCACTATGTTGCATTTAATCAGGTCTTTGGGGATTAACGGTTCATTTGTTAAACATTCATGCACTTCAATCCGGCCAGGGATAACCAGAGGTCCACGCCTGGGAGGATTCCCATGATTAAATATCTGCACCTCCCGGCTAATATTTTTTACCAAGTCACGTTTGGGCGCCTTAAAAGCCGCCGATAGGGGATCCGGTCGCCCCGTGCGGCCGACCACCCCGGGCGGACGGTTTATCGCCCTTGATACATAACTTGCTGTAATTTATATTTTATTTACCACAGACGTATATTTCTTACCTGACCTCGACCCCCCTTAAAATAATCTGGCGAGAATGCCTAACTGGCAGCAAACTTGCATTATGTAAGTGTGAGTACCTTTGAAGGGCAGGTTGTGGTGCAGAGTCAGGCACCGGTGGAGAACGCCAACCAACTCACCTCGACGGGGATCACACCATGCTGATACTTACCCGCAAGATTGGCGAAAGTATTCTGGTCGGTGACAACATCCGGCTGGTGGTGCTGGAAATCCGCGGCCGGCAGATTCGGCTGGGTATTGAGGCCCCCGTGGATATTGTGGTCCTGAGAGAGGAAATCGCCCAGCGCCTCACCGATGAAAATCTGCGCGCCGCCAGCTTCAACTACCAGGAGGCGCAGCAGGCGGTCAACGCCCTTACCTTAGAGTTTGCCCATAACCTGGCCTTGCGCCCCCCCCGGCCTGAATCTCCCACCGTCACCTTCGAATCCCAGGCTTTAGGCCGCGTAACGGTGTCGGCAGACCAAATCATTACCTTCGCGTCGGGACTGCCGGGATTCCCCGATGAGCACCGTTTCGCCCTGATCACTGACCACCTGGAACCGCCCTTTTATTGCCTCCAATGCGTGGATAACCCCTCTCTGGCTTTCGTGGTGACCGACCCCACCGCCCTGGTGCCGGATTATCGCCCCAAAAACGGCGCCAGAACCTTGCAAGAATTGCGCGCCAGCGGTCCCGAGGACTTGCAGGTCTTGGTGACCCTGACCATCCCACCCGGCCGGCCCCGGGAGATAACCGCCAATCTGATGAGTCCGCTCCTGATTAACCCGGAGCAGAGGTTGGGCAAACAGGTGGTCATCGAGAAGCCGCATTATTCCCATCAGTATCCGATTCTTCCCGTAAGACCGGGGGCTCCTGGCGAAGTATCGCCGGAACCCCGGTGAGGTTATATTTTTAAGATATCTCCCCCGTTCCAACCATGTAACAAGGTTCGTTTCCCCATCTCCACCCCTCCAAAAAAACCAGGCGGGCCTCAGGCCCGCCTGGTTTTTTTATCTCTTGACCGGCAGATTTACATGGGTTTGGTTTCCATGCCGGATTCCTCTCCCAGGAACTTCCAGGGGGAAAGGCCGGTGGTCAGCGACCCGGTATCGTAGTCGAACAGATCCTTCACCAGGGAGTTGCCCTTCTTGTAGAGCACCCTTAAGGGAATGTCCGCCGGGCAGTTCTCTTCGCACAGGCCGCAGTCAATGCAGCGCCCGGCCATGTGGATGGCGCGCACCAGTTGAAAGATGCTGTCCGGGGGCACCTTTCCGGTGCTCATCAGGTCGGGGTGCTCCAGGGCGCATTCTTTACAGAAGCACATGGGGCAAATATCCCGGCAGCCGTAGCACTTGACGCACTTATTGAACGCCGCCATCCATTCCTGAAAGGCCGCCTCGCCGGACAAGGCGTCGATCCGGTCCACCCGCTGGCTCCGGAGCACCGGGGCGCACTTGTCCCCGGAGTCGATCACCGAAGGCCAGGGGCCTGGACATTCGCAGTAGTCGGCCTGATCCTGGGGACAGGCGACTCCCACCAGGACCACTTTTTCCGGGTCCAGTTGGCCCCACTTATAGAGATCATTGAGGCCCCGCTCATCGCAGCCTCTCACCTGAATGGCAAAGATGGCGTCCGGGTAGCCGGAGGCCAGCTGTTGCAGCAATTTGTCCAGGGGGTAACGGGCATCCCCGGGGGCCACGATGGCCTGATCCACTTCCTCCGGGCGTTCCGGAGTAAACAGATGGGGCAGCGGGTGGCCGTCCTTCATGATATACCCCAAATACCCCGCCACCTTGCCGTCTTTGAGCAGGTTCCGGACTTTTTCACGCAGCCTATCCATGAAGTCGTATCCTTATCTCTTTCTCTGTGGTTCTGGTTACGCCGCTTTGGGCGCGATTTTCAGGCGCGAGGGGCCCATCTTCTTGATTTTTTCAGTAAACTCCCGGATCACCTGGGCGAATTTGGGACCTTCGGCGGCGGAGATCCATTCCAGGTGCAGCCGCCCATCTTCGAAGCCGGTGAATTTCAGGAGGTCCTGGAGGAACGTCATGCGCTTGATGGTCATGTAATTGCCCTTCAGGTAGTGACAGTCGCCGATGTGGCAGCCGCCGATGAGCACCCCGTCGGCGCCCTTCTGGAAGGCCCGGAGCACGTGGTGCGGCGAGACCGTACCGGAACACATAACCCGGATCACCCGGATGTTGGGGGGGTATTGCAAACGGCTGACGCCGGCCAGGTCCGCCCCGGCATAGGTGCACCAGTTACAGAAAAAACCAATGATTTTCGGTTCGAACGCTTTTTCGGCCATTTTACCAATCCTCTATCTGAAATGGGGCGGAGTTAAGCGCCCGCAGCCTCTTCCATTTCTGCTTCCAGTTCCGCCAGGGCCTCATCCACCTGGGTGTAGAGTTGCTTGTGGCTGAACCCGAAGAGGGTGATGCACTCGGAGGGGCAGTTGGCCGCGCAGGTGCCGCAGCCCTTGCAC